>JANOTO010000133.1:0-2708 GCA_031416395.1 Rhodoferax sp.
GGCTCGCGCGGCGTGCGAAAGGTGTTGACCACGTCCGACTCATCTGCAAAGCCCAGGGCCATGCCGCACACCAGCATTTCGTCAGCACTTGCGCCAATGTGCGGCAGGATAATCTTGCCAAAGCTGTTCCACGCCGCCTGCGGGCAGGTGTGCAGCCCACGCCCACGCGCCGACACCATAATGCTCTGCAAAAACATGCCGTAGTCCACCAAGCTGCCGCGTCCGAGCACGCGGTCAATGGTGAACATAAAACCCACTGGCGCGTCAAAAAACTGGTAGTTACGCTGATGCTGCGAATGCATCTTGTCTTTGTCCGCCTTGCCAATGCCCAGCAGGCCATACAGGCCCCAACCGTTTTCGCGGCGCCGCTCGATGTAGGGGCTGGCCCATTTGGTGGGGTAGTAGTCGTACTCTTCGCGGTACTCAGCGGCGAGTTCCGGGTTGGCGCGGATGGCATCGTGCGCTGTGCAGACTTTGGCCACCAGCGAGTCGCGGCTTGCGCCTTGCAGCACATAGACTTTCCACGGCTGCGTGTTGGTGCCCGAAGCGGCGCGGCTGGCGACCTGCAGAATCTCGGTGATCGTCTCGCGCGCAACGGGTGCATGCGTGAACGCGCGGGTGGACATGCGGGAGGTGATGGCGGCGTCTACCGGGTTGGCAGGTGTCGGCAGATTCATGGCAGCAGCTTGAAAAAGTTGAGTAGCAATGATGATAGCGGGTAGCGACGACCGGTTTGCCCAAGACTCAAAAAATGAACCTCCAGGTTAATTTCAATCAAAAGTATCTTCTTTTTGATGTTTTTTCGTATCTTTTAGACCTCTAGCTCTCGAATCATATGCATAAACAGCTACATAGTTAATAGCAATTAGCTCATCAAACCCACGCTCAACATCTCACCCCATAATTCGAATCAATGACTGCTGCCGTTCTGCAACTTCACCACATCAGCAAGCGCTTTGGCCCACTGGTGGCAAATGACGACATCTCGCTCGCGCTGCGTGCTGGCGAGGTGCTGGCCCTCCTGGGCGAGAACGGAGCGGGCAAATCCACGCTGATGTCGATCCTGTTTGGGCACTATGTTGCGGATGCGGGCCACATCGAGGTTTTTGGTAAACCGCTGGCACCCGGCAACCCGAAAGCCGCGCTGGAGGCGGGCATCGGCATGGTGCACCAGCATTTCACCCTGGCTGACAATTTGGCCGTGCTGGACAACGTGATGATGGGCAGCGAGTCACTGTGGCAGCCTTTCACGCGCCGTGCGCAGGCCCGCGCGAAGCTGCTGGCGGTAGCTGCGCGCTTTGGACTCTCTGTGCAGCCCGATGCGCGCGTGGGCAGCCTGTCTGTCGGCGAGCGCCAGCGGGTTGAGATTTTGAAGGCGCTGTACCGGGGCGCGAGAATTTTGATTCTGGATGAGCCCACCGCCGTGCTCACGCCCGACGAGGCGCAAGGCCTGTTTGAGGTGCTGGCGCAGATGGTCGCGCAGGGTTTGTCGATCATTTTCATCAGTCACAAACTGGGTGAGGTGCTGCGCGTATCGCACCGCATTGCCGTGCTGCGCGGCGGCAAGCTGGTGGCCCAAACCGACGCATCAAAAACCACCCAGGCCCAATTGGCCCAGTGGATGGTGGGGCATGCGGTCGAGGTGGTGCAGCGCCGCCCAGCCCGAGACGTTGGCGAGGCGGTTTGCACTTTGACCGATGTGAGCACTATTCGATCAGATCATGATCAGCTGAACCAAGTCAATCTCACGCTAAAACGCGGCGAGATCGTGGCGATAGCAGGCGTGTCAGGTAACGGCCAAGGGGCGCTGGCCGAGCTGTTGTGCGGCATGCGCAAAGCCATATCAGGCAGCGTCGTCTTGATGGGTAAGCCGCTGCTTGCATCGCCCGCTCTGATTGTCAACCAAGGCGTTGCGCGCATCCCTGAAGATCGGCATGGCGTGGGCGTGGTGGGCGATTTGGCGATCTGGGAAAACGCGGTGTCTGAGCGGCTGCGCAGCCCGGCGTTTTCGCACGTTGGGGTGATTCGTCAAGCGGCGGCACACGCCCACGCGCAGTCTGTCATTTCGACCTTTGACGTACGCGGCGGCGGGTTGGAGTCGCCCGCGCGCGCGCTGTCGGGCGGCAACATGCAAAAGCTGATTTTGGGCCGTGCGCTGATGGCGGTGGATGGAGACGCGCAACGCACGCCCCTGTTAATCGTCGCGCACCAGCCCACCTGGGGGCTGGACATCGGTGCCGTCGCTTTCGTGCAGCAGCAGCTCATCGTTGCGCGCGACGCGGGCGCTGCGGTGCTTTTGATATCGGATGATCTGGATGAAGTGCTCGCCCTGGGCGACCGCATTGCCGTGATGCACGCGGGCCAGTTGACTGAAGCGCTGCCGTTTGAACGCTGGACGCGCCAAGCGATTGGAATGGCAATGGCGGGAGTCTCAGCACCGGCTGAAATGGACTTGGCCGCATGAGGCTGGAGGCACGCTCAACCCCGTCTGCCGTCGCACTGGTGGTCGCGCCCGTTGCCGCCGTGGCGTGTACGCTGTTGATCAGCGCGTTGCTGGTGCTATGGGCCGGTGCGCCGGTGGGGCCGACTTACGCGCTCTTGCTCAAGGGTGGCTTCGGCTCAGTGTTCGCCTGGAGCGAAACGCTGACGCGCGCCATCCCGCTCATCCTCACAGGCCTGGCCGCTACGGTTGCGTTCAAGGCGCGGCT
>JANOTO010000134.1:0-2374 GCA_031416395.1 Rhodoferax sp.
CTTGATTTGCGCCGCCAGCGCCTCGCGCGAGGGCTTGAGCTGCGCGTGCATGGCGGCATTGCTGAAGGCCACGCGGCCATAAGACTCCAGCCAAAACAGATTGACGTCCACACCGCGCAGGGCAGCCAAGTCAGAATCAAAAGCGGGCGACGGAGCGAGTATTTTTTGCTGATGCCGCTCGGCAAACGCCGTGCCCAGCAGCTTGGCCTGGCGGATGTAGGTGGGCAGAACAGGCTTGGAGATATACGGCCAGGTGGCGACCACGCCATTCACATTCGCAATCGAAACCGCCACTGCGCACAGCGTGACGACGAGCGCCCACGGCCGTCTGAGGGCGTAGGGTGCGGCGTCGCGCGCGGCTACCTTGATTGAGATTCGCAACAGGGTGAAGACAATCCAGATCAACGCGATAACCGCTGCAACGACCAACACCGACACCCAAGCCGGATAGCTTTTGAGCGACACCCACACCACGCGCGGAATTTGCAGCGCATCCCAATACAAGTTGATGTCGCGCCCAAACAGCGCGGGCGCGGTGGTGTCGAAATAGCGGCCAAACACCAGCAGCAGATAGCCCATCGTCAGTGCCACCACAGGGCCGCGAGACAACGTGCCTCGCCAGGCAACAAGGCCCAATATCACCACCCATAGCAGCACAAACTCGGGGGCCAAGCGTTTGTCTAACTGCACAAACGGCGTAGGCCACCAGTTGGTCATGCTCAAGAAGGCGTTGAGCACGAACAGGGCGAGCGGCGCCTGCACCACACGTTTGGGGCCAGGCGCAGATGAAACGCCTGCAATCTTCAAAATCGACAATTAATTAACTCCCAGGTTTATTTTTTGTCAAAAACAAGGTACCAAAGACGTATTATCAATAAATTCGGCATCTAGCTCTCGTATACATTGCATATATTGCTATTCTTTTTGATATTTTAGCACTCGCACTCAAGGCCACATCATTCACCATATAGCTGCAAGTCATCAACCATCAGGGACAATTAGTCGATGGGAATCGGAAAATATATCAAGGAAATTGGGCGCGGCCGTGAAGGCGCACGGTCTCTCTCGCGTGAGCAGGCGAACGACCTGTTTGGCCAGGTGCTTGATGGCGAGGTGACTGACCTGGAGATTGGTGGCTTCTGCCTGGCGATGCGCATCAAAGGCGAAACGGCTGACGAGATGGCGGGGTTTTTGGACGCGACGCATGCGCGATTGAGCCGGGTGCCTGATAACGGTGGCAAGCCGATCATCGTCATCCCCAGCTACAACGGCGCGCGCAAGCTGCCCGCCCTCACACCGCTGCTGGCGCTGCTGCTGGCGCGCGAGGGCTTGCCCGTTTTGGTGCATGGCACGGCGACTGAATCGACGCGGGTTTACACATCCAGCATCCTTGCAGCGCTTTCGATAAAAACCTGGAACGCTGTTGACGCCATCGCGGATGCAGACGTAGCGTTTGCCCCCACCAGCCTGTTATGCCCCGGTTTGCAGCGCCTGCTGGACGTGCGCCGCGTCGTCAATTTACGCAACTCGGCGCACAGTGTGGTCAAGCTGATGAACCCGTGCATGGGCAAGAGTCTGCTGGTGTCCAGCTACACGCACCCCGAATACGCAGTGTCAATGGCGGCAACCTTTGAGCTGATGCAGATCAACGCCATGCTGCTGCGTGGCACCGAGGGCGAATCAGTGGCTGACGCAAGACGCATGCCGCAGATGGACGGCTTTGTTCGCGGTCACAGGCTGCTGCTGCAAGAGGCGCAGTCGGGCACGCTGCCGTCCTTGCCTGATCTGCCGAAAGAGTTTGATGCCGACACCACCGCCACCTATATTCGCAGCGTGATGGCGGGCACCAGTGCGGTGCCAACCTCCATCGCCAAGCAGGTGGAACACATCTTGCGTCTGACTCAACAATTATGAACAACGGAAAAGTAACCCACGTAGCGAGCGGACAAGTCACACTTGTCGGCGCGGGCCCTGGTGACCCCGAGCTGCTCACCCTCAAGGCCATCAAAGCCATTCAGGCCGCTACCGTGCTGCTGGTGGACGATTTGGTCAATGAACAGATCGTGACAAATTACGCCAGCCCCACGGCGCGCATCGTCCACGTAGGCAAGCGCGGAGGCTGCAAATCCACCCCACAGGCCTTCATTGAAAAGCTGATGGTGATGGCCGCGCGCGAGGGCGAGAATGTGGTGCGCCTCAAAGGCGGCGATCCGTTTATTTTTGGACGTGGCGGCGAAGAGGTCGAGCACTTGCAAGCTGCCGGTGTTCAAGTTTCAGTGATCAACGGCATCACCTCAGGCCTGGCGGCAGTCACC
Source organism: Rhodoferax sp. (assembly GCA_031416395.1). Lineage (GTDB taxonomy): Bacteria > Pseudomonadota > Gammaproteobacteria > Burkholderiales > Burkholderiaceae_C > JANYCG01. The sequence continues at coordinate 2,316 of JANOTO010000134.1, forward strand.
AGCCTCAACGTGCCGCTGACGCACCGTGAGCACGCGCACGGCGTGGTGTTTGTCACCGG
>JANOTO010000135.1:0-3740 GCA_031416395.1 Rhodoferax sp.
CCGGCGTTGAAATGGGGGCTGTCCTCCATCACAACGACCGTGGCCTGCACGGCATCCAATGCCGAGCCGCCCGCTTGCAGAATGCGCCAGCCGCTGCGCAATGCCATGGCAAGATGCGAGCGGCTTTCTTCCCAATCGGCGCGGCTCTGCAGGTCGTGCGCCAGCGTGCCACAGCCGCCATGCAAACCGATGGCAATGCCAGACATCGGTTTACTTGGGCTTGATGTTCATGGCCAGCGTGTCTTCGTCCACCCTGGGTTTGATCGTGACTTTGTCCTTCTGCATGGCCCAGGCGGAGCCCACCGCCACGATGGGCAGGCGCTGGCGGTCTTTCTCCAGCAGCGCGTTGGCATCCTCCAGAAACTTGCGGCGCTTGCCCAAGTCCATCTCAATGGCGGCATCTTGCAGCAGCTTGTCCATCACGGCATTCTGATAGCCCAGCACATTGAAGGCACCCATCTTTTTCTCTTTGTCATTGGAGTGGGCCAACGATGACAGCGTGTAATGTGCCTCACCCGTCAAGGTGCCCCAGCCAGACATCGACATCGAGTACTCACCGCGCGTGCGGGCCGGGAAAAACACCGCAGCCGGTTGCGCATTGGTCTGCGCATCAATGCCGATAGCAGCGAGCATCTGCGCGATCGACGTGCCGACCTGGCGATCCCCCGGCAAGCGATCCTGGGTGAATGAAAATTGCAGCTTGAAGCCGTTGGCATAGCCCGCATCCGCTAGCAGCTTGCGTGCGGCAGCGGGGTCGTACTTGCGCTCGCCCAGCGTTTTGTTGAAGCCAAAGATCGACGGCGTGACCATTTGGCTGGCCGGTTTGCCAAGCCCTTCCATGGCGACCTCGGCCAGCGCTTTGCGGTCAATCGCGAGGTCAATCGCCTCACGCACGCGCAGGTCCTGGAAGGGGTTTTTGGCTAACGCCGAGCCGTCTTTGGCGGTGACGTTCAGCGCCTTGTCGCGCATGTCCAGCTCAACGTTGAAGACATAAACCGTGTCGATGGTCTGCACGGTGACTTTCGAGTCCCGTTGAAGCGTGGCGACATCGGTGGCGGGCACGCGGGTGATTAAATCAAGCTGCCCGGCCTTGAGCTGGGCCACGCGGGCAGCATCGTTCGGAATCTCTTTGCGCACGTGCCGCGCCCAGGGTTCCTTAGGCCCCCAAAAGCTGTCGTTTCGCGCCAGCACCAGATCGCCCTTGGGTTGCCACGAAACGTACTTATACGGGCCAGTTCCAATGGCGGCTTTGCCTGAGTTGAAGGCCTCGTTGGCGGATTCCTTGGTCAGCCCAGCCGCGGCTTTGGACGAGACGATGAAGAGGCGGATGAAGTCGTTGGGCAAGGTTGGGGCTGCGCCGTCGGTGATGACTTGAATCGTTAACGGGTCGATGATCTTCACCTCTTTGACGCGGCGCACATAAATGGTGGTGGGATTGGGGCCAGACACCACGGGGATGCGCTCGATGGAGAACTTCACATCCTGCGCGGTGAAATCCGAGCCGTCATGAAACTTCACGCCCCGGCGCAGCTTGAACTCCCAAGTGCTGTCGTTGACCACACGCCAGCTCTCGGCCAAGCGGGGCTCCAGCTCCAGCCCGTCGCCCGACCATACCAGCGTGTCAAACACATGCTTCAGCGCCTCGGCATGGGTGCCGGTGGCGGTAAAGTGAGGATCAATGGAATCCGGCCCGCCTCGCACGCCAATCGTGAGCGTCTGCGCCAGCGCGGAAGTAAGCAGCATTGCCGAACAGACCACGCTCATCAAGAAAGACCGCATGTTGAACTCCTGAAGACGGCACCGCGCCAACCGCTTGCCTTATGCAAGTAATTAAATGCCTGCGCTGCCCAATAGTCAATACCTTTTGGAACTAATTTTTAGATTCTCCGAAATCCTGATCTTTATGGAAATGCGGGCCAGATCAAAAGTCAATCCAATTGCTCCTATAAAAAGTGTTTGATCAGCGCTGATTGTTTGGTAGCATGTGAAGCAAACCAACCTAGATTGTTCGATTTGGAACCAATTAGCGATTTTTCAGACGCGGCACTGGGCCTTCATCGGCTGGATGTGTTCACGCACGCGCGCTTGTGGCGCAATCCCTGCGGTTTCGCAGCCCGTTTCAACTATTTGGGCCTTCGCTACAACACGCCGCTGTACGGATGGGTTGAGGCGCGGTTTGGCCTCTCGCGGGCTGAGTTTGTGGTGATTTACAGCTTGGGTTTGATGCAGGACGTGACAGCCAGCGAAATTGCAGCGTCAACCGCCTTCCCGAAAAATACTTTGAGCCGCGCCGTCAATCGATTGGCCAAACTCGGCCTGATTCTGCGTAACGAGGGCCAGACGGATCGACGCCAGCAAAACCTCAGCCTGACACCCCAAGGGCGTGCCGTGCTGGATGAAGCCTTGCCCCGATTTGTCGCGCTGGAGGCTGAAATGCTCGCGCCGCTCAGCCTGGTGGAGCAAGAGACGCTATCGGCCTTGATGGCCAAAGTGGTGCTGGCGATGTTTGACCACTCGCCCGAGCCAGTAGAGCCGAAACGGGCGCTGGCATCCATGTCAAGAGCCATTCCCGAACAAGTGATGAGGTAAACCTATGCGTATCGCCGAAATGAACTGGATGCAGGTCGAACAGCACGTCAAGACCGATCAGCGCGCCGTGTTGCCGATTGGCTCCACTGAGCAGCACGGCCCGTTAAGCCTGTGCGTTGACGTGATCTTGTCCGAGCGTGTCGCGGTGGAGGCCGCAGAGGCGATCCAGGTGCCGGTTTTTCCGGTGATCCCCTATGGCTTCACGCCGAGCTTTGTGGACTACGCGGGCACCATCACGCTCAAGCTCTCGACCCTGTGCGCGCTGATGTGCGATGTGCTCGATGGCATGGTGCGAAGCGGTTTCAGGCAGATCGTGATCGTCAACGGCCACGGCGGCAATGGCCCGGCCCACGGCGCGATCATGGAGTGGCTTGATTGCAATCGGGGCGTGCAAGTGAAGTGGCACAACTGGTGGAACGCGCCGCAAACGATCGCCAAAGTCAACGCCATTGACCCGCTGGCCTCACATGCCTCGTGGATGGAAAACTTCCCGTGGACGCGCCTGCCGGGCGTGGTGATGCCTGAGGCGCAAAAGCCGCTGATTGACTTCGCGCGCTATCAGCGCATCGACCCTGGTGCCAAAAAGGCCATGGTGGGTGACGGCAATTTTGGAGGCCACTACCAGCGCCCCGATGCCGACATGCTGGCGCTGTGGGCCGTTGCGGTGGCCGAAACCCGCACCATCATCGAGTCGGACTGGGATTAGCTACCGTGCTGGCCTTCATCGTCCAACGCCTGCTGCAAGCTGCAGTGGTGATGCTCGTCATCTCCCTGATGGTGTTTGTCGGCGTCTATGCGGTGGGCAACCCGATCGACGTGATGATTTCTCCCGACGTCACGCAGCAAATCCGAGAAGACACGATCCGCGCCTATGGCTTTGACAAACCTCTGTGGCACCAGTACGCCACCTTCATCACGAAGTTGGCCAGCGGCGACTTTGGGCGTTCGTTCGTCTACAACATGCCGGTGCTTCAACTGATTCTGTCGCGCCTGCCGGCCACGTTGGAGATAACGCTCGCTGCCGTCATGGGTGCCGCCGTGCTGGGCGTGCCGCTGGGCATGTACGCGGGCTACGCGCCGCACAGCATCGCAGCCAAAACCATCATGGCGATCTCGGTGCTTGGGTTTTCCGTGCCGACTTTCTGGATCGG
>JANOTO010000136.1:0-5002 GCA_031416395.1 Rhodoferax sp.
GGAAACGGCAGGCTGTCCGCGCGCAGGCAGCAGCAGTCGCTGGCGTGGATGTGGGAGCGCATTGACGCGGGGCTGAAGCAGTCGTTTCGCGCTCACCCACAGGTCAAAGAACTGCTGCCTGTCTATACCGAACAAGTCCGCTGCGGGCAGCTTTCAGCCTCGATCGCAGCGAGAAAATTGCTCTCTGCTCTCGAATACCATCACTAATTAGCTATATTTAATGTGGCCCTACATATGCACGACATCCTTGAACAGCTAGAAGCCAAACGCGAACTTGCCCGAATGGGTGGAGGTCAGAAGCGCATTGACGCACAGCACAAGAAGGGCAAGTTGACAGCCCGCGAACGGCTTGAACTGCTGCTGGACGAAGGCACGTTTGAAGAGTGGGACATGTTTGTGGAACACCGCTGCGTCGACTTCGGCATGGAGCAGCAGAAGATCCCGGGTGATGGCGTGGTCACAGGCTACGGAATGATCAACGGGCGCCTGGTTTTCGTCTTTAGCCAGGACTTCACTGTGTTTGGTGGTGCGCTGTCAGAGGCGCATGCCGAGAAAATATGCAAGGTGATGGATCAAGCGATGAAAGTCGGCGCACCGGTGATCGGGCTCAACGATTCAGGCGGTGCGCGCATTCAGGAAGGCGTGGCTAGCCTGGGCGGTTACGCTGATGTGTTTCAGCGCAACGTGATGGCCAGTGGCGTCGTGCCGCAAATTAGCATGATCATGGGGCCATGCGCGGGTGGTGCAGTGTATTCACCAGCGATGACCGATTTCATCTTCATGGTCAAAGACTCGTCCTACATGTTTGTGACCGGGCCTGAAGTCGTCAAGACGGTCACGCATGAGGAGGTGACCGCTGAAGAGCTGGGTGGTGCCATGAGCCACACCACCCGCAGCGGTGTGGCGGACTTGGCGTTTGAGAACGATGTCGAGGCGCTCCTGATGCTGCGCCGGCTTTACAACTATTTGCCGCTGAACAACCGCGAGAAAGCGCCCGTGCGTAAGAGCGGCGACCCGGCAGACCGCATGGACATGAGTCTGGACACCTTGGTGCCCGACAACGCCAACAAGCCCTATGACATGAAAGAGCTGATCATCAAAACGGTAGACGATGGCGACTTTTTTGAGTTGCAGCCTGAGTACGCCAAAAATATCGTCATAGGCTTTGCCCGGATGGAAGGGCAGACCATCGGCATTGTTGCCAACCAGCCGCTCGTGCTGGCAGGTTGTCTGGACATCAAGAGCGCCATCAAGGCAGCGCGCTTTGTGCGTTTTTGTGATGCCTTCAATATCCCGGTGATCACCTTTGTGGATGTGCCAGGTTTCATGCCCGGTACGACTCAAGAGTACGGCGGCATCATCAAACACGGCGCAAAGCTGCTTTATGCCTACGCCGAATGTACGGTGCCCAAGATCACGGTCATCACGCGCAAGGCTTACGGCGGAGCCTACGATGTCATGAGTTCAAAGCACTTGCGTGGCGATGTGAATTTCGCCTGGCCGAATGCTGAGATCGCGGTGATGGGTGCCAAAGGCGCGGTGGAGATCATTTTCCGCGAGGACAAGGGTGACCCCGTCAAGATCGCTGCCAAAGAGGCCGAATACAAAGCCCGATTTGCCAACCCGTTTATCGCTGGTGCGAGGGGCTTCATCGATGATGTGATCCTGCCGCACGAAACACGCAAGCGTATTTGCCGCTCTTTGGTCATGCTCAAAGCCAAGAAGCTTGAGAATCCATGGCGAAAGCATGGGAATATCCCCCTCTGAACGTTAAAAAATCAACACCATGTTCACGAAAATTCTTATTGCAAACCGGGGCGAGATCGCTTGTCGGGTGATCAAAACAGCGCGCAAAATGGGTATCAAAACGGTCGCGGTTTACTCTGATGCCGACAAAGATGCGCGGCACGTTGCCTTGGCGGATGAGGCGGTACACATCGGCCCCGCACCCAGTCGTGAGAGCTATCTGGTTGCAGATAGGATCATTGCGGCCTGCAAACAGACCGGCGCTCAGGCAATACACCCCGGCTACGGGTTCTTGAGTGAAAACGCCGCTTTCGCCAAGCGCGTCGAAGAGGAGGGGATCGTTTTCATCGGCCCCAAGCACTACTCGATTGCTGCGATGGGCGACAAAATTGAGTCAAAAAAACTCGCGGGCAAAGCGGGCGTGAACTGCATCCCGGGCGTTAACGATGCCATTGAAACGGCTGAGAAGGCAGTGGAGATAGCTAAGGGCATTGGTTACCCGGTGATGATCAAGGCCAGCGCGGGTGGGGGCGGCAAAGGTCTCCGCGTGGCGCATGACGACAAAGAAGCATTTGAGGGCTTCACCAGTTGCCGCAATGAGGCGCGCAACAGTTTTGGCGATGATCGCGTGTTCATCGAGAAGTTTGTCGAGGAGCCGCGCCACATTGAAATCCAACTGCTGGGCGACAGCCACGGCAACGTCATTTATCTGAACGAGCGCGAGTGCTCGATCCAGCGGCGGCACCAAAAGGTGATCGAAGAGGCGCCGTCGCCGTTCATCAGCGAGGCTACCCGCAAAGCCATGGGCGAGCAGGCGGTGGCATTGGCCAAAGCCGTCAAGTATGAAAGCGCTGGCACTGTCGAGTTTGTGGTTGGCAAGGATCAGAGCTTTTACTTTCTCGAAATGAACACCCGCTTGCAGGTTGAGCATCCGGTGACAGAGTGCATCACCGGTCTGGATTTGGTTGAGTTGATGATCCGTGTCGCTGCGGGTGAAAAGCTGCCAATCGCACAAAAAGATGTGAAGCGTGATGGTTGGGCGATAGAGTGCCGCATTAATGCTGAAGATCCGTTTCGCAACTTTTTGCCCTCGACGGGCAGGCTGGTGCGGTTTGAGCCGCCGCGAGAGACGATGTTTGCGTCAGACACGCACCCATTGCACGGCATCCGCGTGGACACGGGAGTGGAAGACGGTGGCGAGATTCCGATGTTTTACGACTCCATGATTGCCAAGTTGGTCGTGCACGGAAAAGACAGGCTGGAGGCCATCGCCAAGATGCGTGAAGCACTGAATGGGTTTGTGATTCGCGGCATCAGCAGCAACATCCCCTTCCAGGCGGCTTTGTTGGCGCATCCGAAATTTGTCACAGGCGATTTCAACACCGGATTCATTGCTGAAAATTACGCACAGGGTTTCAGGGCAGAAGACGTGCCGCATGACGACCCCGATTTTTTGATCGCTTTGGCAGCCTTCGTCAACCGGCGCATTCTGGGCCGCGCGGCCGGGATCAGTGGCCAGATGGAAGGTCATGAGATGGCAGTCGGCGAGGCCTTTGTGGCGGTGACACTCGGACTGAAGGGCGAAAAGACTTCAACCCCGGTCACGGTGACTGATTTCGAAGGCCATAGCGGCTCCAGCTCGGTGAGTGTCTCGGGAAAAAGCTACAAAATATGTAGCGATTATCGGCTTGGCGGAAGTCGAATCGCAGGCACTTGCAACGACCATCGATTTAGCGCGCAGATCGAGCGCGGGCTTGGGCGAGGCAGCAACCCGTTAGCACTGCGGGTGATCCACAACGGTACCCAAATTGAAGTGCTGGTGCTGTCCAAGCGAGCGGCCGAACTGCATGCCTTGATGCCCTACAAGTCTCCGCCTGACATGAGTCGCTACGTGCTGTCTCCGATGCCTGGTCTGCTGGTTGAAGTGGCGGTGCAACCGGGTCAAAAAGTGCTGGCGGGTGAGCGTGTCGCCGTGATTGAAGCCATGAAAATGGAGAACGTTCTCTTCGCTTCCGCAGATGGCATTGTGGGCAAGGTGCTGGCGGCCAAAGGCGAGTCGTTGGCGGTTGATCAACCTATCGTTGAATTCGTTTAAAGTTCTGAATCATTGTTAAACCTGAAGGAGATAGACATGAATGTGCAGCAGTTTGAAGCTTCGTTGCAGGCCGAGCGGTATGACGAGATCGTTCCGATTGAAAAGGCACCTGGTTATCAGTTGGGGGAGCATCGTCACGCCTTTGACGCTTGCGCGATGATCACGGCAGGCGAGATTCAGATCGCGATTAATGGTGATGCACGAACCTACCGTGTCGGTGATGTTTTTCGGGTTCCCGCGCAAACCGCTCACACCGAGGCGGCTGGCCCGCTAGGGGTTCAGTATCTGGCGGGTCGAAGGCACGTCAAAGCTTCATGACGCGTCCGTTCAAAGTGCTGGGCATCCAGCAGATTGCCATCGGTGGGGCCAGTAAAGACCGCTTGCGAAAACTATGGGTCGATATGCTCGGGCTGGAAGTGACGGGCAATTTCGTCAGCGAGCGGGAGAACGTTGACGAGGACATTTGCGCTATCGGCAGCGGGCCGTTCAAGGTAGAGGTTGACTTGATGCAACCACTGGACATCGATAAAAAGCCCGCCGTACACACCACGCCGCTGAACCACGTGGGTCTGTGGATTGATGATCTGCCGCGTGCAGTTGAATGGCTCAGTGGCCATGGCGTGCGATTTGCCCCCGGTGGTATTCGCAAGGGTGCCGCAGGTTTTGACATTTGCTTCCTGCATCCAAAGTCCAACGATGAGTTCCCCATCGCTGGCGAAGGAGTACTGATTGAGCTGGTACAGGCACCGGAGGAAGTGGTCTGCGCCTTCTCGGCATTGGCCCAGAACGGGTGACCTGAAAGCGACACCCTGCGGGATTTACCCGAGGGTATGCAGACCTCAAACTGGCTAGACTGTTTTTTACTGTCCTGACGGCGATGCTGAACTGAGGCATTGTCGATTGGGATAGCAGGAAAATAGGAGCCCACTTTTGCAGCCTACCGACATAGCCAATCCGTCTTACTTCCACAAAGTCGTCGATTGCCAATGGGCTTGCCCAGCCCACACTCCCGTTCCCGAAACATCCGTTTGATTGGCCAGGGTCGCTACAGCGATGCCTACATGGTCAATTGGGTGTCCAACGTGTTTCCGGGTATTTTGGGTCGCACCTGTGATCGACCCTGCGAGCCAGCCTGCCGCCGCAGCCGTGTGGAAGAGGCAG
>JANOTO010000137.1:0-9919 GCA_031416395.1 Rhodoferax sp.
TGATCGTGGGAGAAGAAGAAAAATTGTTGTTGCCCGGTGGCGAGTTGCTGGCCCTCAAACTCACCCGCAAACCACGTGGCGAATTCGATCAGACGCTGGAGCTTTGGCTGGCCCCGCAGTTAGCCTACCTGCCCGCGCGCATCAAACTTACCGAGAAGGACGGCGATTACGCCGACCAGGTTTGGCGCGCCACTGAAACACCATAAGCTTGAATTTTTCACAGTTGGCACCATTTGTTCAGGACAGGCGTTGCCCGCACGCGTCAGTAGTTAACCCTTGTTTGCGACTTGCCGCGGCCAATGCTGTCAAAATACCGATTCATATGCACACGCTTTACGACTCTGAGACCTACTCTGTGACGCACATGCTGGCCAACGCCATCATTTTGGATGCTTCACTGCCCGAGGGTGCGACCACAGCACCCGCCGAGCCGATCAAGCCCACGCCGCAGCTGATGCGCCACGGTTTTGAGATTATCGACAAGCGCAGCGGCAAAGAGGTGTACCTCGATGGCTCGTGGGCCGAGCTGTTTCAGCAACACATCTCCGCCTGGCAGCTCAAAACCCCAACGCAGGAAGAAGTGGAAGACACGCTGGAGCAGTACGCGGAGTTGGCGCAAAACCCGGTCGTAGTGCATTGAATTGAAGATCAGAGGGTAGCGGTGCCGTTTGCGGGCATGATCTTGATGGACACGCGGCCATCCTGCACCCGGACATCAAAACAGCTCAAATCCCGCCCGCCAATTTCGGTGTGGCACTTGCCCGTCGCAATATTAAACTGTGCACCGTGCAGCGGGCATTCGATCAGCCCGTTTTCGACAAAACCTTGTGACAGCAGCGCGTAGGCGTGCGGGCACACGTCTTCCACCGCGTGGACGTGATCGTCAATCACATACAGCCCAATCTTCTGGCCGTTGATGTCCACGCCCAGCGGAAAGTCCGGGTCGAGCTGGTCGCGTGCGGCCACGTCCACCCAGTGGCCCGTCTCGTCGTCTTTGAACTCGCTCATGAAGTACCTTTCGATCCGTTTCGTTATACCAGTGAACCTTTGATTCACCGGTATTTTATGGTTACGACGATCTGTCGGGGCGTTGATCCTCGGTGCCTCAACAGCACGCATTCAGCGATGCGTGCGGCAAATGATTTCGTCACAGGCAAAATACACCTCCAATGACTGACACCACCTTCGATTACATCATCATCGGCGCTGGCACCGCCGGTTGCCTGCTCGCCAACCGCTTGAGCGCCGACGCAACCAAACGCGTGTTGCTAATCGAGGCGGGCCGCAAAGACGACTACCACTGGATTCACGTCCCGGTGGGCTACCTCTATTGCATTGGTAACCCGCGCACCGACTGGCTCTACAACACCGAGCCCGAAGCGGGCCTGAACGGGCGCGCCTTGCGTTACCCGCGCGGCAAAACGCTAGGCGGATGCAGCAGCATCAACGGCATGATCTACATGCGCGGGCAGGCGCGTGACTACGACCAGTGGGCGCAGGTCACAGGCGATGCCGCTTGGCGCTGGGACAACGCGCTGCCCTACTTCAAGCTGCATGAAGACCATTACAAAGGTGCTGATGCGATGCATGGCGCGCGCGGCACGGCACCGCAACTGATGCAGGCTGGTGACACACCCTACAAAAAACTGCTGCGCGGGCGCAATGCGGGCGGCGAATGGCGCATCGAAAAACAGCGGCTGCGCTGGGATGTGCTGGATGCGTTTGCCCAAGCGGCGCAGCAGGCCGGCATCCCCGCCAGTGACGACTTCAACCGGGGCAACAACGAGGGTGTGGGCTACTTTGAGGTGAATCAAAAAGCAGGCTGGCGCTGGAACACGGCCAAGGCCTTCTTGCGGCCCACCTGCTACGCGCGGCCCAACTTTGAAATGTGGACATCGGCCCAAGTCGCCAAACTGAACATCGAAACCCGCCCTGATGGCAGCCAGGTGTGTACCGGTGTGCAGGTCTGGGCCAGCCATGAAATGGTGACTGCGACCGCCACGCGCGAGGTGCTGCTGTGCGCGGGCAGTGTCGCATCGCCGCAGCTTTTGCAGCTCTCAGGCATTGGCCCTGCGGCGCTTTTGCAAAAATATGGGATCGAGGTGGCAGTCGATGCGCCTGGTGTGGGTGCTAACTTGTCAGATCACTTGCAGATTCGGGCCGTGTTCAAAGTGGACAACGTCAAAACGTTAAACACGATGGCCAACAGCCTCTGGGGCAAAGCCATGATCGGGCTGGAATATGCCTTCAAACGCAGCGGCCCGATGAGCATGGCACCCAGCCAGTTGGGTGCCTTCACGCGCAGCGATGCGGCCCAGCCGTACCCGAACATCGAATACCACGTGCAGCCTTTGAGCCTGGATGCATTTGGTGAACCGCTGCACGGCGTCAACGCCTTCACCGCCAGCGTGTGTAACTTAAACCCCACCAGTCGTGGCACGGTGCAAATCAAAAGTAGCAAGTTTGAGGACGCGCCCGCCATTGCGCCGAATTACCTCAGCACAGACGCAGACCGCAAAGTCGCCGCCGACTCGCTGCGGGTGACGCGCAACATCGTGGCACAACCCGCCTTGGCAAAGTACAAGCCCATCGAGTGGAAACCCGGCACACAGTTCCAGACCGACGAAGAGCTGGCAAAGCTGGCGGGTGACATTGCAACCACCATCTTTCACCCCGTGGGAACCACCAAAATGGGCAAATTGGATGACCCGATGACGGTGGTCGATTCACGCCTTCGCGTGCGCGGTAAGCATGGGCTGGTCGCGGGCCTTCGCGTGGTGGATGCTGGCGTGATGCCGACCATCACCAGTGGCAACACCAACTCGCCCACACTGATGATTGCGGAAAAAGCAGCGCAGTGGATTTTTGAAGATGCGATGGGGCAGCCTTGAAGGCTCTTGAAGGCTCTTGAAGGGTATATCCGAGAGGGTAAGTCCCATTGCGCCGGTCGGGTGCGGTTTCTAAACTCCAACCACTCGCAAACAGGTCATAAGCCTTGTGCGCTAGAGAGGCCCAGGAGACATTTTGCTCCCCACAACAAAGACATCATCCAGACAAACGCGCATCCGCAGCCGATTCGCTTGAAAAATCGCCAGTGACCCTGGCGATTTTTTTGTGACCGAAACGCAGTTAAACGTTAAAAATTAACCTGCAAGTTAATCTGCAGTAAAAAACACCAAAGTCTGCCTTTTTCACGAATCAAAAAGGTATCTAGCTCTCGTGCTATATGCATAATAAGCTATATAATATATAGCAACCGTTACCCATCCGAGAGCCTTTGGCTAGGGGGCTTTAACGGATGTAGATGTGGCCAATTGCGGTGACGCGGCAGATACAGGCGCTGACGCAGCAATTTGTCCCGCCACCCCTACAGGCGGCCACGGCATTTGCGCTGCCGGGATGGGTTTGCCAATCGGCGCCGTGGCCTGCCCCTTTTGCACAGCGGCCAAGTCTTCAGGGCTGGGGTACAGGTTCAACAGCCAGTAGTCGAACAGACGGCGCGAAATCGGTGCCGAGTTGGCACCGCCAAACCCCGCATTCTCAACAATCACGGCCAGTGCGATGGTCGGATTTTCAGCCGGGGCGAAGGCCACGAACAGGGCGTGATCGCGGTGACGTTCATCAATCTTGTTTTTGTCGTATTTTTCACCCTGCTTGATTGCAATCACCTGTGAGGTGCCGGTTTTCCCGCCACTGACGTAGCCTGCACCCCGAAAAGCATTGGCCCCCGTGCCCTCCACATTCACGCCCACCATGGCGGCGCGGATGACGTCAATATTGGCGGGTTTGGCAACCGATTCGCCTGCTGCCTCGCGCGTCGTGGTGGTCGGCGCTTTGGTCATCACATCGACCACTTCTTTGACCAGGTGCGGCTTCATCTTGATGCCGTTGTTGGCCAGCGTGGCGGTGGCCGAGGCCAGTTGCAGCATGGTGAAGTTGTTGTAGCCCTGGCCGATGCCCAGTGAAATGGTTTCGCCCAAGTACCACTTTTGCTGGTCTGCGCGCTTGAACGCACGCTTTTTCCAGTCGGTTGAAGGCAGCAGGCCGCGTACTTCACCTTGAATGTCAATGCCCGTCAACTCGCCAAACCCGAGGCGCTTGAGCTGCGCGTGCATCACGTCCACCGTGAGGTCGTTGGCCAGAATGTAGTAGTAGGTGTCGCACGATTGCACGATGGAGCGGTACATGTTGACGCTGCCGTGGCCGCCCTCCTTGTCATCGCGAAAGCGGTGCCCGCCAAACATGTAATAGCCGGGGTCACTGATTGACTGCTCGGGCGTTCTTGCACCCGTCTCTAGCGCAATCAGCGACATGAATGGCTTGTAGGTGGACCCTGGCGGGTAGGTGCCACGCAGTGCGCGGTTCAGCAGTGGTTTGTCGGGCGACTCGTTCAACGCCTGCCAGCTCTCGGTGTCGATGCCCTCGACAAACAGGTTCGGGTCAAACGTGGGTTTACTCACAAACGCCAGCACCTCGCCGGTTTTGGGCTCGATCGCCACCAACGCGCCACGCCGATCACCGAACAGGTCTTCCGCCAGTTTTTGCAGCTTGATATCAATCGAGAGCTTGACCGTGTTGCCCGGTGTGGATGGGCTGCTGGCCAGCTTGCGCACCGCGCGCCCGCCCGCTGAGGTCTCCATCGAATCAACACCCGTGATGCCATGCAGCGTGGACTCAAAACTCTGTTCAACGCCCAGCTTGCCAATGTATTCGGTGCCCCGGTAGTTGGTCTGGTCTTCGTCCGACCAGTCATCCATGGACTTTTTCTCGGCCTGGTTCACACGCCCGATGTATCCGATGACGTGACTGGCAGTCTCGCCAAACGGGTAGCTGCGAAACAGCCGCGCCTTGATGTCCACACCGGGGAAGCGGTAACGCTGCACGGCGAATTTGGCTACCTCTTCGTCCGTCAGGCGCGTGCGAATCGGCAACGACTCAAAGTTGCGCGACTCTTCCAACAGCTTTTTAAAGCGCTTGCGGTCACGCGCGGAGATGTCCACCACCTTGGCCAGCGCCTCAATCGTCTGCTCGGTATTGGACACTTTGGCGGGCGTGATCTCCAACGTGTAGGCCGAGTAATTGGTCGCCAGCAAGATCCCGTTACGGTCCACAATCAAGCCGCGGTTCGGCACGATAGGCACGATGGCGGTGCGGTTGTTCTCCGCTTGCTCTTTCAAGTCCTCATGGCGCACGATCTGCAAGTAGACAAGCCGCGCCACCAGCACACCAAAGCAAATTACCACGGCCAGCGTGGCCACGAATATCCGAAGGCGAAAACGCGCCAGATCGGCCTCAACGTTGCGCAGCTCAGTCATCACAGATGCCGCCGCGCCGGGCCGCCCCAAGCAAGGCAGCCCCCTCGGGGGGCAGCGAAGTACACGAAGTGACGAGCGTGGGGGTCATAAAGGTCTATTGGCGTCGGGGTTCGGCGCGCGGCGTTGTGGCACCAAAAGTATGATGCTGACCACGGGCCACAGCGCCGCTTCAATGAACGGTGCGGCGAACATCAAGACACCCGGAAACGCACCCCCTCCAATCATGCGAACGATCAATTCAATCGCATGCGCGGCGATGAACAGCGGCAGCACTTGCAAGGCCTGCGACGGCACACTGAACCACAGCAAGCGGCGGTGGATGGCAATCGCCAAAAAGCTCAGTACGGTGTAGGCCAGCGCGTGCTGGCCCAAGAGCGAACTTTGGTGCACATCCATGCAAATCCCAAAGAAAAAAGCGGTGCCAATACCCACCCGCTGCGGCTGGTGCACGCTCCAGAAAACCAGCACCAAGGCCAATATATCTGGTACCCAGGCCGCACGCCCCCACAGCCCCATGTTTTGCAGCATGTTGAGCGACAGGGCCAAAATCAAACTGATCCAGATGAACAGGGGGTTGGCGGGCAGCAGCAGCTGCTGGCCTTGGCGCATGATCATTTCTTCGCCCCTTTTTTTCCACCCACAGTGGGTAAAGGGTCAGCCGCTGGCCGCTCGGCCACTTGCGCGTCAATCGGCGTCAACACCATCACGTGCGCAGTGGCACTGGCTTGGGCCATCGGTTTGCAATAGATGCGGGCAAAGGCGCTGTCAGAACGCCGCTCAACCCGCTCGATTTGCGCCACAGGCAAGCCGGGCGGGTACAACGCATCGACACCGCTGGTGCTTAGCAGGTCGCCCACCTGCACGTCCGCATTGGCCGGCATGTAGCGCAACTCCATCGCACCCGAACTGAGGCTACCATCGCCGTACGCAATGCCACGCACGCCGGTGCGGGTGTTGAGCACCGGGATGGCCTGATCGCGGTCGGTCACCAGCGTCACCTCACTCAAATACGGGTATACGCGCGTCACTTGGCCCAGCACGCCGGATTCGTCGATTACGGGCGAGCCCGCTTTGATGCCCACCGTCAGCCCCTTGTCGATGATCACTTTGCGCGCATACGGGTCCGCCGCGTCATACAGCACCTGCGCCGCTTGCGAAGGGGCGTTGATGCGTTCGCGCAGGGCCAATAGCTGGCGCAGCCGGGTGTTCTCGAGCGACAGTTGCTCCACTTGGTTAGCGCGTTGCGACAATAAGCCCATCTTTTGCTGCGCCAGGGCCTCGTTGGACTGCGCGGTCTGCAGGGATTCAAGATACTGCCCGCCGCCTTGCGCCCAGAGAATCGGCTGCATCACCACCCATTGCACGGGCCGCAAGGCACTGGCCACCACCACGCGCACAGGCTGGGTGACCTTGAACCGCGTATCCGCCACCATCAGGAACAGTGCCATGGCGCTGAAAAGCGTCAGCTTGGACATGGCCGACGGTCCCTGCCGAAAGAAGGGCGGCGGCGTTCGATCCAGAGTGCCTAATGGCATAGTGGGGCAGCTTGGACAAATGAATCAGTGACGACGGTCATTCGCCAAAATGATTCAGCAGCCGTTAAGTTTCATCCAACACCGATCATTCGGAGGTGAAGATCGACCCCATGCGATCCATGCGCTCCAGTGCGATGCCACAGCCGCGCACAACGCAGGTCAAGGGGTCTTCGGCCACCAGCACGGGCAGGCCGGTTTCTTCGGCCAGCAGGCGGTCCAGGTCACGCAACAGCGCACCGCCGCCGGTCAGCATCATGCCGCGGTCGGCGATGTCTGCGCCCAGTTCGGGAGGGGTTTGCTCCAGCGCGTTTTTCACGGCGGAGACGATGTTGTTCAGCGGGTCCGTCAGCGCTTCCAGAATCTCATTCGAAGAAATAGTGAAGCTGCGCGGCACGCCTTCAGACAGATTGCGCCCGCGCACTTCCATCTCCTTGACTTCTGAGCCGGGGAAGGCCGAGCCAATGCTCTTTTTGATGGCTTCGGCCGTGGGTTCGCCAATCAGCATGCCGTAGTTTCGGCGGATGTAGTTGATGATGGCCTCGTCAAACTTGTCGCCGCCCACCCGCACACTGCCCTTGTAGACCATGCCACCCAGAGAAATCACGCCGACTTCGGTGGTGCCACCGCCAATGTCCACCACCATCGAGCCGCTGGCCTCGCTCACGGGCAATCCTGCGCCAATGGCCGCAGCCATCGGCTCTTCGATCAAATAAACGTCGCTGGCACCTGCACCCAAGGCGGATTCGCGAATCGCCCGTCGCTCGACCTGGGTGGAGCCGCACGGCACGCAAATGATGATGCGCGGGCTGGGTTTGAAAATCCCCCGGGGATGCACCATTTTGATGAATTGCTTGAGCATTTGCTCGGTGACGGTGAAATCGGCAATCACCCCGTCTTTCATCGGGCGAATCGCCTCAATGTTGCCCGGCACCTTGCCCAGCATGGCCTTGGCTTCTTTGCCTACTGCCTGAATCGTCTTTTTGCCCTGGGGGCCGCCCTCGTGGCGGATTGCCACGACGGAGGGCTCGTCCAAAACAATGCCTTTGTCTCTTACAAATATCAGGGTATTGGCAGTGCCAAGGTCAATCGCCAGGTCGGTCGAAAAATACCGCCGGAATGCGCTAAACATGAAAATCCTCTCGGGCACAACACGCGCTTCGGCGTGCCGTCGCCATTTTTACCGGTTCAAAAGTGTTGATCGCGCACCAAAATCGCCTGATTTTTACGGGGCACGTCAAAGGCGGGATAATAACCTATCGCCCAAGCACAATCGGAGCACGCAATGCTGATTCCGCTTGGATTTCGCTTGATTTACACCCGGTTTCACCTCAATTTTCACCATGTCACTGACATCTTCTGATATTTCACGAATCGCCAACCTGGCCCGGTTGGAACTTAAGCCGACCGAAAGTGCGCGCATGCTGTCCCAAATCAACGGCTTTTTTGACATTGTTGAGGAAATGCGCGCGGTCAACACCACAGGGATTGAGCCCCTGGCACATCCGTATGCGACAGTTGCGCAAGTCGCCTTGCGCCTGCGCGAAGACCGTGTGAGCGAGCCCAACAATCGCGAAGCCAACCAAACCAGCGCGCCTGCCGTGGATCGCGGCCTTTTTCTCGTGCCCAGGGTGATCGAATGACCGCTTTACACGATTTGACCGTTGTCGAGCTGGCTGCGGCGCTGCGTAACAAAGAAATGTCAGCCGTCGAGACCGCCCAGCACTTTCTGGCAAGAATGAAAAGCCATGAAAATCTGGGAGCATTCCTCGCCTTCAACGACGACGTGACGCTCGCACAGGCGCGCGCGGCGGATGCCCGCCTGCATGTGGGCAGCGCAGGCCCGTTGGAAGGCGTGCCGCTGGCCCATAAAGACATTTTTGTCACGAAGGACTTTCCCAGCACGGCCGGCTCAAAAATGCTTGCTGCGTACCGCTCACCCTTTGACGCAACGGTCGTTCGCAAGCTGGCTGATGCAGGCACTGTCACGCTGGGCAAACTCAACTGCGACGAGTTTGCGATGGGCTCGTCGAATGAAAATTCGGCCTTCAAACCCGTGAAAAATCCGTGGGATACAAAATTTGTCCCCGGCGGCTCGTCGGGCGGCAGTGCAGCAGCCGTTGCAGCCCGGCTGGCTCCCGCTGCGACGGGAACAGACACGGGTGGCTCCATCCGCCAGCCCGCCTCGTTTTGCGGCATTACGGGCATCAAGCCCACCTATGGCCGCGCCTCGCGCTACGGGATGATTGCGTTTGCGTCCAGCCTGGATCAAGCAGGCCCGATGGCGCGCACCGCGCAAGACTGCGCTTTGCTTTTGAGCGTTATGTGCGGGCCCGATTTAGACCGCGATTCAACGTCGCTTGATGTGCCAGTGGAAGACTTTTCGCGCGGTTTGAATGACTCGATTGATGGCTTGCGCATCGGCATACCGAACGAATTTTTTGGGGATGGGCTTGCTGATGATGTGCGTAGCGCCATCGACGCGGCGTTGAAAGAATACGAGAAACTCGGCGCGAAACTCGTCAGCGTGTCACTGCCGCGCACCAAGCTGTCGATCCCGGTGTATTACATCATTGCGCCAGCAGAGGCCTCTAGTAATTTGAGTCGTTTTGATGGCGTGAAATTCGGCCACCGCGCCGCTGAGTACTCCGATCTTGCCGACATGTACAAGAAGACCCGCGCTGAAGGTTTCGGCGATGAAGTCAAACGCCGCATCATGATCGGAGCGTATGTGCTGAGCCACGGCTACTACGATGCCTATTACCTGCAAGCCCAGAAAATCCGCCGCATGATTGCCGATGATTTTCAAAACGCCTTCAAAGACTGCGATGTGATCGCCGGGCCCGCCGCACCCACGGTCGCGTGGAAGATCGGTGAAAAATCCGATGATCCTGTCGCCAATTATTTGGCCGACATCTACACCCTGCCGGCGTCCCTCGCAGGTCTGCCCGGAATGAGCCTGCCCGCAGGCTTTGGACAAGGGGGACTGCCGGTGGGTTTGCAGTTGATTGGCAACTATTTGCAGGAGGGCAAATTGCTCAATGTGGCGCACCAGTTTCAGCGAGCGACGGA
>JANOTO010000138.1:0-5325 GCA_031416395.1 Rhodoferax sp.
CGAACAACACCATCAGCACCAGTATGGAGTACCAGGCTGCCGTGCGTCCCGACAGGTCAAACTCAAACGCACCGAGCAGCTTGCCCATCGATACGCCTTGCAGGCCGTCGGCACCCCCGGTGAGCCAATCGAGTTTGTTGGCAAGCTCCATCAAGATCAGGCCCACACCGAGCGTCACCATCAGCCGTGTGAGATCGCTGCCGCGAATGATGGTCATGCTGCAAATGGCTCCCAGCGCGGTGGACACGGCGATACCCACGGCCAGCCCCACCAGCGGATCGGGCATGACATGCTTGGCAAACAGCGCCGCTGAATAAGCCCCCATGCCGAAGAACGCCGCGTGGCCCAACGACACGATGCCGGTGTAGCCCAGCACCAGATCGAGCGACACCGCAAACAGCGCGACGATGGCGATCTCGTTGATGATCAAGGCGTGCTTTGACAGCAGCCAGGGCGATGCCAGCGCCAGCAGCCACAGCGCAAGCTCCCAGGGCCTGTACCGCCCCGGTTCACCCAGCCGCGTTTGCAACGCATTGATCTTTTGGTTCATGCCTTGCCCCCTTGGCGTACAAACAGGCCCTGCGGGCGCCAGATCAAAATCGCAATCATCAAGCTGTAAACAATGAACGCACCGAGCTTGGGGATGTAATATTTGCCGGCCACATCCGCGATGCCCAGCAGCAGCGCCGCCAACAGCGGCCCGGTGATGCTGGAGGTGCCGCCCACCGCGACGACGATCAAAAAGTAGACCATGAATTTGAGCGGAAAGGTCGGGTCAAGCCCCAGCACTTCAGCGCCGAGCGCGCCGCCCAGCCCGGCCAACCCGCTGCCCACTGCGAAGGTACTCAAGAACACCACATTGACGTTGATGCCCAATCCCGCGGCCACGCGCTGGTCATCCACGGAAGCCCGCAGGCGGCTGCCAAAGCGGGTTTTGGCCAGCACGTATTGCAAAACAACGGTCAGCGCGGCACACACGGCAATGATGAACAAGCGGTAGTGGCCCATACCGAGCATCCAACGCCCCTCGCCGATCTCGGTGCGACCTTTGAGCCAATCGGGCAACTGCATGATCTGCTGCGTGGCCCCCATGAAGTAATCGGTGCTGGCCACGGCCATGAAAGTCAGGCCGATGGAGAACAGCACCTGGTCCAGATGCGGCTTGCTGTACATGCGGCGGTACAGCGTGGACTCCAGCACCGCGCCGAGCAATGCCGACCCTAAAAAAGCCAGTGGCAGGCACACCCAAAACGGCACGCCAAAGCGCTGCATCAACACCACCGCGATGTAGCCGCCCACCATCGCAAAGGCCCCGTGCGCGAGGTTGATGAAGTTCATCAAGCCCATGGTCACGCTCAAGCCCACGGCGAGGATGAACAACAGCATGCCATAGGCAATGCCGTCAAAGAGAATGGTCAGCATTGAAGCGCGTCAGGTCAGCGTGTCGGCTCAACTCTTGCCGGGGTCTTTCACGTCCTTGATCGTGTCGAACTCCACGTTGTAAAGCTGGCCGTCCTTCTTCTCAACTTTGCGAATGTAAATGTTGTGAACCACGTCGCGGGTTTGCACGTCGATGAACATCGGGCCGCGCGGGCTCTCAAAAATCTGGCCTTTCATCGCCGCCAGCAACGCATCGCCGCTGCCGCCTTTGGTGGCTTTGGCTGCTTCGTAGATGACGCGCATGCCGTCGTAGCCGCCTACCGCCATGAAGTTGGGTCGCAGGCCGTTGTTGGCCTTGCTGAAGGCTTCAACAAACTTCTTGTTCACCGCCGAAGGATGGGCGGCCGAGTAATGGTGCGAGGTCACCACACCCAGCGCCACGTCGCCCATCGCGTTCAGAATGTCGTCATCGGTCACGTCGCCGGTGCCGATGAGTTTGATGCCCGCTTTGTCCAGCCCGCGCTCGGCAAACTGCTTCATCAGCGCTGCGCCCGCGCCCGAAGGCACGAACGCGTAGACGGCATCGGGCTTGGCATCGCGCACCTTCTGCAAAAACGGCGCAAAGTCGGGGTTGCGCAAAGGAACGCGCAGCGACTCGACCACCTGACCACCGTTGAACTGCAGGCGGTCTTTGAAGAACCTCTCGGCATCAATGCCAGGGCCGAAATCGGTCACCAAAGTCACGACGTTCTTGATGCCGTTTTTGGGTGCCCAGTCGGCAATCGCCACCGCCGCTTGCGGCAGCGTGAAGCTGGTACGAATGATGTAGGGCGAGGCCTGCGTGATGCTGGAGGTGGCTGCGGCCATCACCACCAGCGGTGTTTTGGATTGCGTGGCAATCGGCGCAGTCGCCAGCGCCAGCGGTGTCAAGCCAAAGCCCGCCAGCACGTTGACCTTGTCGTTCACCACCATCTCCTGCGCGATGCGCTTGGTGACATCGGGCGTGCTGGTGTCGTCCTTGACGATCAACTCCACCTTTTTGCCGCCCACGCTGTCACCGTTTTGCGCCATGTACAGGCGCACCGCCGCTTCAATCTGCTTGCCGGTGGAGGCAAATGGGCCAGTCAGCGGCAAGATCAGTCCGATCTTGAATTTATTGTCCTGCGCGAACGCGGCAGAGCTTGAAAACGCCATAGCTGCAAGGGCGGTCGCGCGCAGTAGTGTTCTTTTATTCATGATGGTCTCCAATTTATAGTTGCGTAAAAAGTGCATCGGATGCCCCCTTAATGTACTCAAATTGGGGCCTGGTTTGCAGTACCATTAATGTTCACTGAAATAACCAATTGGAGCCCTTCATGGCAAACCTCCCCGCCCGCTACGACCACGTTGGCAGTTTTTTACGCCCTAAATTTCTGCTGGAGGCGCGTGACCAGGCGGCCAAGGGCAGCATCACGCCCGTGCAACTACGCGTGGTGGAAGACAAAGCCATCACCGAGATCGTCAAATTTCAGGAAGACGTGGGCCTTAAAAGCATCACGGACGGTGAGTTCCGTCGCACCTACTTCCACACCGACTTTCTGGCGCAATTGGGCGGCGTGGAGGTGGGCATTCCGTTCACTGTAAAGCGCCCCGACGGCAGTGAAGAACTCGCCCCGCCGGTGATGAAAGTGGTTGCCAAAGTGCGCCACGCCAAAGACATCCAACTGGCTGATTTTCAATATCTCAAAAGCCAGGTGACGGGCGGCAATACGCCCAAGGTGACCATCCCCTCGCCCACCATGCTGCACTTTCGCGGCGGGCGCGCCGGCATCAGCAAGCAGCACTACCCCGAGCTGGAGCCTGATTTTTACCAGGACGTGGCCAATGCCTATGGCGATGAATTGCGCTCACTTGCAGCGGCGGGCTGCACCTACGTGCAGATGGACGACACCAATCTGGCCTACCTGTGCGACGAGAAAATGCGCGAAGCTGCCCGCAGCCGAGGCGATGACCCGAACGAGCTGCCACACCGCTACGCCAAATTCATCAACCTGGTCGTCGCGCAAAAACCTGCGGGCATGACCCTGGCGATGCACCTGTGCCGTGGCAACTTCAAGAGCACGCACGCGGCCAGCGGCAACTACGAGCCGGTGGCCGAGGCGCTGCTCAAAGAAATGAACCTGGATGCCTACTTCATGGAGTACGACGACGACCGCAGTGGCGACTTCAAGCCCCTGCGCTACCTGCCCAAAGGCAAAACCGTCGTGCTGGGCCTGGTCACCACCAAGTTCGGTGCGATGGAGTCCAAGGATGATTTGAAGCGCCGCATCGACGAAGCCGCCCGTTATGCGCCGATGGAGCAGTTGGCGTTATCACCGCAATGCGGCTTTAGCAGCACGGTGCACGGCAATGACATTGCGGTGGAAGCGCAGCGTGCGAAGCTGCGGCTGGTGATTGAGACGGCGCAGGAGGTTTGGGGGTAGGCCTCTAACAAGGCTACTTGCCGACCCCGCCGATACTCAAAGCACTGCTCGCGCGGCGGTTGATGGCGGTTTTGAAATCTTGCACTCTGCGATCAGCGTGCATCGCACAACGCATTTCACGCAGCAGTCGAACAACCCGCTGGCTGTTGCTTTGGCGCATGAAGGCCGGGCTGACGTAGACATCCCATCCCTGAATGTTCATGTTCATGTTCAATCTCCCCGTTGCTGGTGGACACCTCACCAATCACTATAGGTATGAATGTTTGCAAATTCAATGCAACCTAACGATTCGGTCATAGGTCACAATTTACAGCGGCCCCTGAATAGATCAACCCAAAATCTGAAATCTGCCCATGATGTCAACACCTGCCCTGCACGCCTCCATCAACCGCCAAACCCTCGGCGACCTGCTGCGCCGCACTGCACAGCGCGACCCGCACAAGCTCGCCATCCGCTGCGGCAGCACCGACTGGACTTACCGCGAATTTGACGCGGTTTGCAATCGCTTGGCGGCGGGCCTTGCGACACTTGGCGTGGGCGTGGGGGACCGCGTGGCGGTGCTAGCGCGCAACTCGCACGGGTTTGCGGCGCTGCGCTTTGCCGTGGCGCGGCTCGGCGCGGTGCTGGTGCCGATCAACTTCATGCTCAACAGCACCGAGGCCAACTTCATCTTGGGGCACTCTGAGGCCAAGGTGCTGTGTACGGACTCCGGCTTGGCTGATCTGGCAAAGAGCGCAAGCGCTGGAACCGCCGTGCAGCAACTGGTATGGCTGCCGAGCGAAGATGAAGCCATGCCCACGCCGGGCATGGCTTCATTTGATGGGCTTCTGACTTATGGCGACGTGGTGCCAACGGTTGAATTGAACGGCAGCATGCTGGCCCAAATCATCTACACCAGCGGCACTGAGTCCCGCCCCAAAGGCGCGATGCTGACGCATGACGCGGTGATATCGGAATACGTCACCTGCCTGGTTGATGTCGAGATCGCCTATACCGATGTGATGCTGCACGCCTTGCCGCTGTACCACTGCGCGCAGCTTGATGTGTTTTTTGGCCCCTGCATCTACGTCGGGGCGAGCAACATCATCACCGGCAAGCCAACGGCAGACAATTTGCTCACCATGCTGGCGCGTGAGGGCATCAATTCCTTCTTTGCGCCACCAACCGTCTGGATTGCGCTGCTGCGCTCACCGCAGTTTGACAGCACCGACTTAAGCCAACTGCGCAAGGGCTACTACGGCGCGTCGATCATGCCGGTGGAAGTGCTCAAAGAGATTCAGCGCCGCTTGCCCAACGTGCGCTTATGGAATTTGTACGGCCAAACCGAAATCGCGCCGATGGCCACCGTATTGCGACCCGAGGATCAGTTGCGCAAGGCGGGCTCAGCGGGCAAACAGGCTTTGAATGTGGAGACACGCATCGTGGACGATGCCATGAACGATGTGGCGGTGGGCGAGATCGGCGAGATCGTGCACCGCTCGCC
>JANOTO010000139.1:0-3273 GCA_031416395.1 Rhodoferax sp.
GCCTTGACGTAGCGACCCGGCGCGGGCTCGATGGCTTTGTATTTGACCTTGCCAGCGCTGCTTCCATAGGTTTTGGGGGCCGCAATCTGCTTGCCCGCGTGGCCTTTGAGCCAGTGGCTCCAGTCAGTCCACCAACTGCCAGGGTGCTCTTTGGCAGCGGCGATCCAGGCGTCTGCCGTGGGCGGAAATTGGGTGTCCGACCCAATCCAGTGGCTGCGCTTATTCTTCGCAGGCGGGTTGATAACTCCAGCGATGTGGCCGGAGGCCCCCATCACAAACCGCTTTCTGCCCGGCAGCGCCTGAGTGGACCCATACGCGCCGCCAATCGGCACGATATGGTCTTCACGCGAGCCGTAAATGTAGACTGGCAGATTGACCTTGCGCAAATCGATCTTTTCGCCGCACACCGTCGCCTTGCCCGGCTTGACCAGGTTGTTTTCAAGATAGGTATTGCGAAGGTACCAGGCGTAAAACGGGCCAGGCAGATTGGTCGAATCGCTGTTCCAGTAGAGCAAGTCAAACGGCGGTGGGGTTTCGCCTTTCAGATAATTCCCGACGACGTAGTTCCACACCAGATCATTGGGCCGCAAGAACGAGAAGGTGGATGCCAAATCGCCACCCTTCATCAAGCCCCCCTGCCCCATTTCCTTCTCGCGGTACTGCACGAAGGCCTCGTCGATGAACAGATCGAGAATGCCGGTGTCTTTGAAATCCAGCAGCGTGGTAAGGAGCGTGGCGCTTGCCACAGGTTCTTGTTTGCGCGAGGCCAACACCGCCAGAGCCGTCGTCAAGATCGTGCCCCCGACGCAGAAGCCCAGCGCGTTGATCAGTTTGGCTCCGGTGATGTCCTGCACCACGGCAATCGCCTTGATGGCCGCGTGTTCAATGTAGTCGTCCCACGTTTTTGTGCCCATCGATGCGTCAGGGTTACGCCAACTCACGACAAACGTTCGGTGGCCCTGTGCCACAGCGTAGCGGATCAGCGAGTTCTCGGGCTGCAAATCCAAAATGTAAAACTTGTTGATGCACGGCGGAATCAGCAAGAACGGCTTCTCGTAGACCTTGCCAGTCAAAGGTTTGTACTCAATCAACTGAAACAGCTCGTTCTCAAAAACAACTGCACCTTCGGTGGTCGCCACGTTTTTACCGACTTCAAACTGGCTCTCATCCGTCATCGACACATGGCCCTGGCGCATGTCGTGCATCAGGTTTTTGAGGCCTTGGGCAATGCTCTCGCCCTTGGTTTCAATTGCCTTCTTTTGCGCATCGACGTTGAAAGCCAAAAAATTACTGGGCGACGTGGCGGCCAGCCATTGCTCGATGGCAAAGCGGATGCGTGACTGGGTTTTGGCATCGGCAACGACTGCATCAGCCAGGCCCATCAGCGTGCGCGCGTTGAGCAGGTACACGGCGGCGGCCATCCCAGCCATCGGGTTCTCTGTCCACGCCTGCGCGCTGAAGCGCTTGTCCGTCAACGCGGTCGGCGCACCCTGCATGCTTTGCGTCCACAACGCGGCAGCATCCGTCATGTACTGCTGTTGCAGAGTTTGGAGCTTCTCGGGGGCGAAGCTGATTTGCGGCGCGCTGGCGGCGGGTGCTGAACTGGGCATCCCTGCGCCAATCCCCATGCCTTGAAATGCTTGCATCGCTTTGGCCATGCCTTCGCCCATGGCGCTTTGAAACTGCTCGGCCGATTGCGTCCAAAAATCCGGGGTATGTTGATTCATCGTGCCTCCAACTGTGTTTTACAGGTATAAACCACACCTATTTTCATTCCTAGTATATGTACATTGTTCCGATTGGGTGGCTGTATGTGACAATGATGATGGCGGTGGTGGAGGCGACCAGCGCCAACGGAACCGTGTTGGGGGCCATCGTCACGTTTGTGCTTTATGGCCTGCTGCCCACAAGCATCATCTGGTACCTGATGAGCACACCCGCGCGTAAACGTGCGATCAAGGCGCGCGAGGCCGCTGAACTTGCGACAGAACAGGCGGTAATACTCGAATCAACCCAACCAGATGCAAGTGGCCATGCGACCGCTGCCGCCCAAAATGACGTTGTCGCGCCGGTGAGAAAAGAACCGTAACGGATCGCTTACCGTACACCAGGCGGTTGAACCATCATTGCCCCAAATTTGCGTGATGCCCAGCGCGTTGAGCCGCTGACACGCCAAACCGCGAAGGTCAGCCAGCCACTTGCCGCCCGCGCCCGGTGTGAAATGGGTCAGCGCAGCGGGGTTACTGGACGCAAAGGCATCGCGCACCTCAGCGCCGACCTCAAATTGTGTGGGGCCAATGCATGGGCCAAGCCATGCCAGGATGTCTGACGCTGTTTTTTTCGTGCGCTGAATGGACTCAAAAGTCATCTCCAGCACACCCACGCCGCCGTGCCCCGCCAAGCCTCGCCAACCCGCATGGGCGGCCGCTACAAAGCTGCCCGCGCGGTTGGTCAGGAGCACGGGCAGGCAGTCTGCCACCATGATGGTGCAGGCCACGCCGCTTTGGGTGGTGATGCAGGCATCGGCTTCACTGCCGTGCGCCGCCTCAGGGTTGAGGTACACGACGTGAGTGCCGTGAACCTGCTTGAGGAAAATCGGCTTGGCGGCGATGGTAGATTGCAATATTGCGCGGTTTTGCGCGACGCTTGGAGCCGCGTCACCGACGTGGTCGCCGAGGTTCAGGCTGTCAAACTGCGCTTTTGACACTCCGCCCGTGCGTGTTGTGCAGACCGCTCGAACGTTCGCTGGTGCTGGCCAGCGCGGCACGAGCCAGTCAGGCTTCAAAATCTGGGCAACTCGAAGGCTGCGCTTTTTGGAACGCCGATTGCGCCATGCAAAGCTCAAACACCGCCATCGTGCGGGGTAACCCATCCAGATTCACGTTGAAGCGCTTGGCGTTGAAGATTTGCGGTACCAGGCACAGGTCCGCCACGGTCGGCGTACCGCCCAGGCAATAGTCCGACGTTCCAAATCCCTGCGCTGCCCGGTCTTTGTCCAGCGCCCGTAATTGCCGCTCAAACGCCTCCAGACCCCGGCGAATCCAGTGGCGCACCCAGACGTTTTTGGCGTCTTCTTCGATGCCCAACACTTTGACGAGGTACTTCAGAACCCGCAAATTGTTCAGTGGATGAATCTCGCACGCGACCGATTGCGCCAGTGCCCGCGCCTGAGCGCGACCGATTGCATCAGCGGGCAGCAGCGGGCTGGCGGGATGGGTTTCGTCCAAATACTCAACGATCGCCATCGACTGGCTCAGCCGCTGAATGCCCGCC
>JANOTO010000140.1:0-10681 GCA_031416395.1 Rhodoferax sp.
GCACTGGCTGCAGCAATGCCTTTTAACCGCATCAAGCCATTGGAAACCGGTCGCGCGAATGCAACGCAACCGCCAGAAGGCCCGCATATTGCGCCGGGTTCACCGCTTGTTTCAGCCAGCACGCTGGCGGAGGTCAACCCCTCGGCAAAGACTGGTGATGGCTCACCCAAGATCGGGATTGACCCTGGCAGCGCTTCGCTGGACCGCGTGCGGGCTGACGCGTCGGGCCAGGTGTTGACCACCAACCAGGGTGTTCGCATTGCTGACAACCAAAACTCGCTGAAGGCGGGGCTGCGCGGCCCCGGTTTGCTCGAAGACTTCATCCTGCGTGAAAAGATCACTCACTTTGACCACGAGCGCATCCCCGAGCGCATCGTGCACGCGCGTGGCTCGGCAGCCCACGGCTACTTTGAGTGCTATGCGTCCTTGCCCGAGTACACGCGCGCAGCACCGTTTGCTGCCGCCGGCAAGGTGACGCCCGTGTTTGTGCGATTCTCCACCGTGGCCGGTGAGCGAGGTTCGGTGGACACCGCGCGGGACGTGCGCGGATTTGCCGTGAAGTTCTACACCGACGAAGGCAACTGGGATCTGGTGGGCAACAACATCCCGGTGTTTTTCATTCAAGATGCGATGAAGTTCCCGGACTTGATCCACGCCGTCAAACCCGAGCCGCACAACGGTATGCCGCAGGCTGGATCGGCCCATGACACCTTTTGGGATTTTGCGTCGCTGATGCCCGAATCCACCCACATGCTGATGTGGGCGATGTCAGACCGCGCCATTCCGCGCAGCCTGCGCATGATGCAGGGCTTTGGCGTGCACACCTTTCGGCTGGTGAACGCAGCGGGCGAGTCGCACTTTGTCAAGTTCCACTGGAAGCCCGCGCTGGGCACGCACTCGCTGGTGTGGGATGAAGCGGCAAAACTGCAAGGTGCTGACAACGACTTTCATCGCCGCGATTTGTGGGACGCGATTGAAGCCGGGGAGTACCCAGAGTGGGAGCTTGGCCTGCAAATCTTCACAGAAGAACAGGCCGAAACGTTCTCGTTTGATGTGCTGGACGCCACCAAGCTCATTCCTGAAGAGTTGGTGCCAGTGACTCCTGTAGGGCGCATGGTGCTGAACCGCAACCCTGACAATTTCTTTGCCGAAACCGAGCAGGTCGCATTCTGCGCCGCCCACGTGGTGCCGGGTATCGACTTCTCCAACGACCCGCTGCTGGCCGGGCGTCTGCATTCGTACCTTGATACCCAGATCACCCGCCTGGGCGGTGCGAACTTTCACGAGATTCCGATCAACGCACCGTTGGCCCCCGTTCACAACAACCAGCGCGATGGCTTGCATCGGCAAACGGTGCATCGCGGCAGAGTGTCGTACGAGCCCAATTCGCTCGGCGGTGGCTGTCCGTTCCAGGCCGGTGCGGCCACCGGGTTTGTTTCGTTCCCCCAGCCAATGCAGGAGGATAAGGTACGCGGCAAGCCCGAGAAATTTGCTGACCACTACACACAGGCCACGCTGTTCTACAACAGCCAGACCGAGGTTGAAAAAGCGCACATCGTGGGCGGCTTCCGCTTTGAGCTGAGCAAGTTGACAGTGCCTGCGATCCGTGAGCGAATGCTCTCCTCGCTGGTCAATGTGTCAACGGATCTTGCGCAGCAGGTGGCTGATGGCTTGGGGATGGAGTTGCCCAAAGCGATGCCCAGGGCCTTGAACAATCCGGCCAAGCCGGAGGTGACCGAGTCTCCCTCACTCTCGTTGACTGCACTGCCGGGGGATGGCGGTATCCGCACCCGCAAGATCGCCATTTTGGTGGCAGAAGGGGTGGACGCTGATGAGGTGGTGACGCTTCAAAATGCCTTGCGGGAAGCCGGCGCTGTGCCCTGGGTGGTGAGCTCCAGGATTGGCCCGGTCAAAGCCGCCAACAGCAAAGCGCTGTCTGCGGATGGATCGTTTGAGAACTCTGCCGCCGTGCTGTTCGATGCGATGGTGCTGCCCGGCAGCGATGCGGCAGCCAAGTTACTGCGCCGCGAACCGATGGTCGGCGACTTCATCCAAAACCAGTACCGTCATGGCAAGACTTTGCTCAGCTTGGGCGCATCGCGCAGCCTCTTCGAGACTCAGGGCGTGCGCGCAAAATTGTCCGATGGCAGTGCCGATGCGGGTGTGCTGATGTTCGAAGATGTCAAACAGGCGCTCGCACCGTTCATCAAGGCTGTGGGCATGCACCGCCACAGCGCCCGAGAGTTGATCGAGTAGAGCACTGCGAGCTGCGTCCTACCCCATGAGCCTCAAAACAATGAACCGGGCCGTGCTTGTCGCGGGCACCGCTGCCGTGACCGTGGCGCTGGTGCTGCTGGTCGTCAACTTCATGGGCGGTGAGAAGAAGATTGAACGGCGCATCACCCGGGTAAACGCCATAGAAAACCCGCTCTTCGCCCACGAACTCGGGGCCATGCTGGGGCCAGCCATGCTCGGTGGCAACCGCGTTCAGGTGTTGAAAAACGGCGACCAGATCTTCCCGCCGATGCTCAAGGCGATCCGCAGTGCGCAGACCACCATCACGTTTGAGAGCTATATCTACTGGTCAGGCGACATTGGCAAAGAGTTTGCGGATGCCTTGGCCGAGCGCGCGCGCAGCGGCGTCAAGGTGCATGTGCTGCTCGACTGGTTAGGTAGCGCCAAAATGGACGACAGCCTGATGAAGAGCATGCTGGAGGCGGGCGTGCAGATTCGCAAATTTCACCCACCCCATTGGTCTCATTGGGGAAGGCTGAACAACCGCACGCACCGCAAGATTCTGGTGACCGATGGGCGCACCGCTTTCACCGGTGGCGTCGGAATCGCGCCGCTCTGGACGGGCAACGCGCAAAGCCCGGAGCATTGGCGCGACACGCACTTTCAGGTGGAAGGCCCGGTTGTGGCGCAGATGCAATCGGTCTTTCTCGACAACTGGATCAAGGCCACGGGCGATGTGCTGCACGGGCCAAGTTACTTCCCACTGATTGCGCCGGTGGGCACGCACCTGGCGCAAATGTTCAGCAGCTCACCCACGGGTGGCAGTGAGAGCATGCAACTGATGTACCTGCTGGCCATCACCGCTGCCACGCGCTCGATTGACTTGTCAGCCTCGTACTTTGTGCCGGACGAACTGATGCTTCGCACCTTGATTGACGCGGTGAAGCGCGGCGTGAAGCTGCGAATCATCGTGCCAGGAGAGCATATTGACAGTGAAACCGTCCGCAGTGCCTCGCGCGCCAGTTGGGGCGGCCTGCTGTCCGCGGGAGCGTACATCGCTGAGTACCAGCCGACCATGTTTCACACCAAGGTGATGACGGTGGATCAAGTGCTGGTGTCAGTTGGGTCTACCAATTTTGACAATCGGAGTTTTCGTCTCAACGACGAGGCCACCCTCAATGTGATGGACAGTGCGTTCGCTGCGCAACAGACGCAGATTTTTGAGGAAGACATGAAGCTGGCACGGCAAATTACGTTCGATCAATGGCGCAATCGGCCACTGAAAGAAAAATTGGCGGAACGCCTTGCCTCGCTGCTAAGGTCTCAACTCTGAGGCAGGGCGCTCGGGCTTTACTTCATTCAGGCTCCTCCTGGAGCCAAACGCATTGGCATAGACCCAGGTGAACTCGGCACCGATCAAGAAGATTTGAGCCGAGTAGTAGACCCACACCATCACGACCACCAGCGATCCCGCTGCGCCAAAGCCAGACACGACGCCGCTGCTGCCGATGTAAAGGCCAATCAGTGATTTGCCGACCATGAACAAAATGGCGGTGAAGATCGCACCGATCCAGACATCCTTCCATTGAACGTGGACGCTGGGCATGATCTTGTAAATCAGCGCGAACATGGCGGCGACCAAGGCAAAGCCTCCCAGCGCGTCGGTTACCGCGGCTACCGCATACCAGTCGTCCAATACCGGGCTCCACCAGCGCCCGACGGCCGCCAACCCGGCGCTCACAACCAGTGACACCATCAGCAAAAAGCCAATCGCCAGGATCATGCCGAACGACAGCAAGCGCGTGCGCAGCAATTCAAACAAGCCACTGCTGCGTTTGTGGGTGGGCACATGCCAGATGCGATCCAGCGAATCTTGAAGCTCGCCAAAGACGGAGGTAGCGCCTATCAGCAGCAGCACGATGCCTAAAGCGGTTGCTGCCACACCTTCGGCCGGTTTGCGAACGCTGGCCAGCAAATCCTGCACCGCTTTGGCCCCGGTCTCGCCCATCAAAGCGCGCAGTTCGGCCTCAATCTCGCCCCGCGCCGCATCTTGACCATAAACCAGCCCCGCCACAGAGACGACGATCAGCAGCAATGGTGCCAGCGAAAACATGGTGTAGTACGCCAGCGCCGCACCCATGCTGGGCACATAGTCGTTAATCCATGACTTTGATACCCGCTTGATCAGAGTCCAGGAGTCTTGTGCAGCAGTAAAAAGCATGGCGCTTGAGGGGCAGAGTAACGGGTGGGCTATGGTAGTAAGACATGGCGTACCTGCCCAGCAGGCGCGACCCCGATTTCTCGTGAGAAATGGCCTACGCGGCGCTGCTTGGCGCTCTTTGGCGATGCAGGAAGCGACTTCTTCCTACAAGCAGTCAGACGTGCATCCTATTTGAGGCTGCGACACAGGTCGCCATGATCAAGAGCATCAACTTCCTCGAATTCATCATGACTAACAATAATTTTTCCACTCGAATTGATCCGGTCGGGATCGTCGGTCTGACAGCACTTCTGCTTGCGCTTTCAAGCGTCGGATGCACGGAAAAAATGACCCCTCCCATCAAGGCGACCGCTCCGACGAATGTGCCGCTGACTTCTGAGCCTGCGATCACCCCGAGCACCACTGTAGTAGGCGTGGAGCCCGCTGGTGCGACGCGGGACGCTGCGGCCACGACGTCCAAAGCCAAGACGGACGTGAGCAAGGAGCAGCAATCCACTGCGATGCCGTTGCCGGGGCAGGCCAACGACCATTCTGTATTGCTGCCGGCAGGGTCGCCGCAGCGTGCTGCCAGCCAGTAACCATCGATAGACACCCCAACTCACCGCAAATCAGCAGAAGCATTGCAACCACCAGGACATCCAAATGCAAAACCTCGCGATTAATCCAATTCCGACGGGAATGTCGCCGTTGGTCGATTTCGGGGTGCCAGCGCCGGTGCAGGACTACGAGGTGAGGGCCTCGCGGGCCGCGTACCTGCGCCAGGCCGACACCGAATTTGTGCAGATGCTCGATGGGTTTCGCGCCAGCGGTGGACTGGCGCGCTTGCAGGAAGTGGCAGACCGCTGCGAGCGCCGGGGTGGCCCGGATATCGCGACGCTTGCAGCCTGCCTGGCCCGCAAGGAAATCATCTGTTTTGAATGGCAGTCCCAGCTTTGGCTGCCACTTTTTCAGTTCAATCCGCTGGACATGACGATTCGCTCCCAAATCCAACCCGTTGTGGCGGAGTTGAGTTGCATTTATGGCCCGTGGGACTTGGCTTACTGGTTCTCCCAGCCCAACCCCTGGCTGGCTGACCGCGCACCGGCCGACGCGCTGCTGTCTGATTTGCCGACGGTGTTGCAGGCGGCGCGGGCAGACCGTTTCATTTCCAACTGAGCGGTCGGTGTTGAAACGACAGATGCCGATTCATGTGAACTGTCAGGCGTGACGATGAAGCTGACTGCCGTTTCTCTCGCACTCGCTGGCTCCATCGTGTTGTCGGCTTGCGGCGACATGAGCGCGCTGCCAGAATCCGCCGGGTACGGGCCGAAGCCGACGCTGCCTGCGACGCAAAAAAGTTTGATCCCAATCGTCAACATTGCACCGGCGATCGGCTGGCCTTCTGGCACCCAGCCGACAGCGGCTGCCGGTGTCCGGGTTAGCCCATTTGCCAGTGGTCTGGATCATCCCCGCTGGTTGCTTGTGTTGCCCAATGGCGATGTGCTGGTGGCTGAAAGCAATGCACCTCCCAAGCCGGACAGTGCCAAAGGCATCAAGGACTGGATCACCGGCCTGGTGATGAAGCGGGCCGGTGCAGCAACGCCCAGTGCCAACCGCATCACCTTGCTGCGGGACACCGATGCAGACGGTATCGCCGATGTGCGCTCTGTGCTGCTGGAGGGGCTCAATTCACCGTTTGGCATGGCCTTGGTGGGTAACAATTTGTATGTTGCGAATGCGGACGCGGTGGTGCGCTTTCCTTATGTCGCGGGGAATCTTCGCATTGATTCACCCGGCGCCAAGCTGGTGGATTTGCCGGGCGGCCCGATCAACCACCATTGGACAAAAAACTTGATCGCCAGTGTTGACGGTAAATCGCTTTATGTCACGGTGGGCTCCAACAGCAATGTGGCAGAGCGCGGAATGGAAGCGGAGGTGGGGCGCGCAGCGATATGGCAAGTTGACACGCAAAGCGGTACGCACCGAATATTCGCCTCTGGCCTGCGCAACCCCAACGGCATGGCGTGGGAGCCTTCCAGTGGCGCGCTGTGGACGGTGGTGAACGAGCGCGATGAGCTTGGCAATGACCTTGTACCCGACTACCTCACATCGGTGCGTGACGGTGCCTTCTACGGCTGGCCGTACAGCTTTTACGGCCAGAACGTTGACGCGCGGGTGTCGCCCGCCCGCCCAGACCTTGTTGCCCGTGCGATTGCACCGGACTATGCTCTGGGGTCACACACGGCTTCGCTGGGGCTGGCATCTTCCGCCGGAACCAGCTTGCCAGCGCAGTTCAGCAACGGCATGTTCATTGGCCAGCACGGTTCTTGGAACCGCCGTCCGCACAGCGGCTACAAAGTGATCTTCGTCCCGTTTGCGGGTGGGAAACCGACTGGAGCGCCAGCTGACGTGCTCACCGGATTTCTCAGCGCTGATGGCAAAGCCTTCGGCAGGCCGGTGGGCGTCGCGCTGGACAAAGTTGGTGCTCTGCTGGTGGCAGATGACGTGGGCAACGTGATTTGGCGGGTTGCTGCACCGTAGCGGGGAAAATGCAGCGCAATAGCGGTGGCAACGTGACCGGAATTGGCACGTCCTTGCTTTCAGGTGCGCAGCAGAATCGTAAATAACTCGTTTTTCAAGTCGCCGCGAACAAAACTGTGGGAACATACACCATGAACCGATTGACCCAATCATGATACGAATAGCCATAGTCGATGACCATGCCATGGTGAGAGCAGGGCTGCGCCAGTTTTTTTCGGATCAGATTGATTTTGAAGTAGTGGCAGAAGCCTCCAATGGCCGCCAGGCGATAGACATTGTGCGCAAGGGCGAGGTTGATGTGATCTTGCTGGACATCTCGATGCCCGACCAAAGCGGCGTCGATGCGCTGGCTGCGATCAAGGCCCGCGCGCCCGACCTTCCGGTTTTGATCTTGAGCGGTTTCCCCGAGGCGCACTACGCCACAACGTTGCTGCGCCAGGGTGCCAGCGGTTATCTGAATAAGGACAGCGACCCCGAAGAGATCGTCAAGGCCATCCGGACAGTCTGCCGTGGCCGCAAGTACATCACTGCCGCAGTGGCCGAGCAGTTGGCCGATGGCTTGGCTGTGGGCGGCATAGACCGCCAGCCCCATGAGCAGTTGTCCGAGCGTGAGCTGCAGGTCTTTTTGCGGCTGTCCAAAGGCGAGACCATCGGGAACATGGCGGTCAGCATGTCGCTCAGCGTTAAAACCGTCAGCACCTACCGAACGCGGGTAATGGAGAAAATGAAGCTCGAATCCAATAGCGATTTAACCTACTACGCGCTGAAAAATGGCTTGATCCAGTAGCGCTTCCAAGGCGCTACAGGAGCGCAGGGCGGGTGGTTATTTTTTCCCCACTGATCATGCGGCTGCAATAGGTGATCAACGCGTCAATGTCGTTGGACTTGTCAAACACCTGGTCTGCGCCCAACTCCAGGCACTTGTTTTTCATGTCGTCGGTGGCGTAATTCGTCAACACCACGGTCTTTGATTTTCTGGTTGCCGCTCTCGCGTTGCGCAACACACCCAGGCCCGAACCCACTTTGAGGAAGATGTCCACAATCACCAGGTCGGCATGGTTGGCCGGGTCAGTCAACCACTGCACTGCCGCCGCTTCATCTTCAGCCGTACCGACCACCTCGACCTGGGCAAGATCCTCCAGCATGGCAATCAGGCTTTCACGGATTAGGGGGCTGTCTTCAACCAGAAAAGTCTTCAGGGGCGGCATAAGTTTCAACAGTACTGCTCTTTTGTGACAGGGAATAACAGTGTAAGTATGGCGGCAACACATGCACAGGGCCATTGGCAGCAAGCGCGCCTGCACGTGGGAAGAATCCTACATTGCCCGCGCGCAGCGGCACCTGCGCCACCTCATCCCCGGTTGAACAAGTAGGACATCTACTACGCGGATAGACGGCGCAGTCCGCTTCTGTCGCCGTTGCCCTTTTCGCATACTGCATCCATGGCGCTGCGGGAACTTGGCGTTTTGTCATCCCCGAATGCGCTCTTAAGGAGCTATATGAACAAGATTTTGAGAAACACTGTGGCGATTGCGGCATGGGTTGCTGCAGCGCAAGCAGGCGCGCAGATCACATTTTATGAGCATGACGAATTTCAGGGCCGCTCGTTTAACCCTGGCGGGCAATCGAGTAGCCTGAGCACAGCCGGGTTCAACGACCAGGCTTCATCGGCCATTGTCACCAGCGGTCGTTGGGAGGTTTGCGAAGACGACGGATTTGCCGGGCGTTGCGTGATTTTGCGACCGGGGCAGTATCCATCGTTCAGTGCCATGAACATGAACGACCGTATATCGTCGGTTCGATCCGTCATTGAAAACACGGGCGTGAATGACGATCGCTATGCACCGTCTGCGCCTCCCGCCTTGGACACCCGAAGACGCGGCAAAGAGGAGTTATTCGTGGTGGATGTCACTTCTGTACGCGCCGTGGTTGGAACGCCCGATCAGCGTTGCTGGGTTGAGCCAGAACAGGTTTCACAGGCCTCACAGACCTCCAGGCCGAATGTTGGCGGCGCAGTGGTGGGGGCCATACTCGGTGGCATTCTGGGTCACCAAGTTGGCGGCGGTGTTGGCAAAGATCTCGCAACTGTGGGTGGTGTGATTGCCGGCGGCGCGATTGGTTCGCAAGTGGGCCGTGGTGGCAATACCAGTCAGCCTTCCACGCAAAGCGTTCAGCGTTGCACCACCATGCCAAGCCAGGCAGCGCCCGCTATGTGGGACGTCGGCTACAACTTCCGCGGGCAAGATCACCAAGTGCAAATGACGACGCAACCGGGGTCCATCATTTTGGTCAATCGCAATGGTGAACCTAGAACCGTGCCTAATTTTCAATAGACCGTTCAGATTAGACCGTTCAAACTAGACCGTTCAAATTCAGTCACTCAAAAGGATCAGCATGACGAAATTCTCCAACCTCAAAATCTCAATGCTCATGACTGCCATCCTGGTGATACCTGCAGCACAGGCGGCATCGGTGTCCAAGGATGACTACGCAGCGGGCAAGACCCGTATCGGCACAACCTACAAGTCTGAAAAGTCTGCCTGCTCCTCAATGAAGGCCAATGCCAAGGACATTTGCCTTGAAGAAGCCAAGGCCAAGGAAAAAGTGGCGCGTGCCGAGCTGGAGTACAGCTACACCGGCAAACCTGGGGATCAAACCAAGGTGCGGGAAGTCAAGGCCAAAACCGCTTATGCAGTCGCCAAAGAAAAGTGCGACGACAGGGCTGGCAACGACAAGGATGTTTGCCGCAAGGAAGCCAAAGCCGTCGAGACCAAAGCATTGGTTGATGCCAAGATGGCCAAGGACGTTGCTGAAACCCGCAAAGATGGCGCACAGGACAAAATGGATGCCGATTACAAGGTTGCAGTTGAGAAATGTGATGCCATGACCGGCGGTGCGAAAGCCAGTTGCATAACCAGCGCCAAAACCAAGTTTGGCAAGACTTGAAACGACGGCTGGCTATCAGTGGCAGTTGCAGGCAATAGCGAATGGCCACTGGTGATTACTTAGATGGGGGCCGATAGCTCGTGACGCAGAAGCCAACCCACCCCGTTGCTCTTCTGCGGTTTGTTAAATGGCCAGTGGCCATTTTGCTAGCGATTGCAACTGCCGCGACAGTGTTCATCCTTCTGTTCGGCTGGAACTGGTTGCGCCAGCCCATCGAGCAATACGCGCTGAGCAAAACCGGGCGAGTGCTGGCGATCAAGGGCGACTTGACGCTGGCCTACCACTGGCCGCTGCCGCGTTTGACCGCAAAGGATGTTTCTTTTGCAAATCCTGCTTGGGCCAGCGAGCCTTTGCTTTTTGAAGCACGCTCCACCGAGATTGAGCTGGATCTTCTCAAGCTGCTGCGGGGTCAATTTGTCTTTCCTCAAGTGCACTTGGTAGAGGCCGCAGTGTTTCTTGAGAAAAACCCAGACGGTCGAAAAAGCTGGTTGATGGATCTGGGGCAAAAAGACGAAGAAGCACGCATCCGGATTGGCCGGGTCACGCTGGATGCAGGCAAGCTGGGCTATGACGACATTGCCCAAAAGACCCGTATTCGGGCCGATATTTCCTCAGCCAGCCCTCAGCAAGCCAGTTCAACCTACGCGTT
The DNA here is from genome assembly GCA_031416395.1 of Rhodoferax sp. GTDB lineage: Bacteria > Pseudomonadota > Gammaproteobacteria > Burkholderiales > Burkholderiaceae_C > JANYCG01. Next base: position 10,572 of record JANOTO010000140.1, read on the forward strand.
GATGTTCAGCGCCGAAGGGCAGTTCAAAGGCAACGCATTCAAGGCCAAAGGCGCGGGTGGACCAGCCATCGCCATTCGCGACGAGACAACGCCTTACCCCTTGAAAGTCG
>JANOTO010000141.1:0-2454 GCA_031416395.1 Rhodoferax sp.
GCCGCCAATCGCGCCGCCAACACCAGCACCTTCAGCGGCTTTGTTGCCGAGTTCGGTTTCGGTGCCCGCAGCGGCGAAATGCCGCTTTTTGGTTTCATCCGACATCACCACGTTGATGTCGTCCTTGGAGTACCCACGCTCCGACAATGTGTTGAAGCCGAGTTCAGCGCTTTCCCGGTCAGGGAAAAGACCCGTCATGAGAGGTTTTTCGTTAGCCATGGTTGGTGTCCTTTAAAAAGTCTGGATAAACTGGAAACAGCGGATCGTTGAGATAGCGGTTTTCACACTGGGCAATCCGCCACTGCTACCGTCTTGTACGGCTGGGTGCAGTTTCCCGTCAGATGCTTTTAATTTCTGCCAGACAAGGCGCGGTTTCAGAAATGGCGCATAGACCGAAAGAGCGTCAGATGGTTCCTACGCGCATAGGCCCCAACTTCGGTAAATCCGCATTGCCACTGCCCGAGCGTAAGGAACAGTACGTGCGCCATTGCGACTATGTGGCATTGAAGCGTTCAGCTTCTTTTCAACAACCCGTGAAAGCTGAAATTTCTTCCATCTTTTTCACTTCCGGCAACACGTAAACGACAGCGCACTGCACCGCAAAAGTCGGCGCCATCACAGAGTCGTAGAAAGCCCACGGGATGTTGATGCGACCATTTCAGCGGCTTTACTTTTATACCGACAAGGAGCAACCATGAAAAAAACCATCGACACCACGCTGCCTGCCACAGTCACCACGCCGAGCGTGCCCAAGCTGCCGCATGAGCACGATGAGTCGGTCGGCGCGACGGGAGGTGTGCCCAGCGAAGCAATGCAGCAGGCTTACCGTGACGTCAAGCGCGGCTTGGAGGATACGAGCCGGGGCACCGCCGCGAACGCTGCGTATGAAAAACTCAAGCAAGATGCGCCGTGAACCATGCCGCTAATTTGCCATTTGGATACCCGCAGCGGAGCAGAGCTTAACTTCACATTCACGAGTCTGGATCAATTGACGCACTCCACCGACTTCCCCATTCCCTTGCCTGTTCGGAGCTTCTGCGGTCGCGTTTAGTGGGTCGGCCCTGGGTCAGACTTAGGGCCGGTTCGGGCGACAGGCGATGCGCTTCAGCGGCCGCAGCGCGCAATGCCAGCGACTCGGCGGTCTCTGCAAACAACAACGCCGCCACCGGTGCCGAACCGCGTTTGTCGCTCACTGCCAGCACGGTGACGGTGCGGGTTGCGATACCCGACCTCTGCTGTACGCGCAACTGCACCGCATCGCCCGCCTTGACCTCGCGTGCCGGTTTGACTGCAACGCCATTGACGTGCACTCGCCCTTTTTCAATGTCCTGCGTGGCCAGGCTGCGTGTCTTGTAAAAGCGGGCGGCCCACAGCCATTTGTCGATTCGCAGTCGTTCCATCCGTATTTTCCCTAGTGAGTTTGTTGGTGAAGGTTGCTGATACGCCCGCACTCTGGTGCATCATCAAGTGTTTGTCAAACTTGGATGGAGAACCCCATGCGTCGTGATACTTTTTTGAGATCTATGGCTGCGCTCGCAGCCGCGGGAGGATTGCCGTTGTCCGCATCAGCTGCGGCCAATATCAAAATGATGATTCCTGCCAACCCCGGCGGCGGCTGGGACACCACCGGTCGTGCCTTGGGAAAAGCCATGCAGGACGCCAAGGTGGCGGACTCGGTCAATTTTGAGAACAAGGGCGGCGCTGCCGGTGCGCTGGGCCTCGCGCAGTTCGTCAATGGTAGCAAGGGCGATGCCAATGCTGTGATGGTGATGGGTGCGGTGATGCTGGGTGGCATCATCACCGGCAAGCCGCCGGTGTCGCTCAGCGCTGCTACCCCCCTGGCACGTTTGACCAGTGAGTACAACGTGTTTGTGCTGCCGGCTGCGTCGCCTTTCAAGACGATGAAGGACGTGGTGGATCAGCTCAAAAAAGACCCAGGCAGTGTGAAGTGGGGCGGGGGCTCTCGCGGCTCCACCGAGCACATTGCGGCAGCCATGATTGCGCGGGAAGTGGGTGTCGACCCCGCCAAGATCAACTACGTGGCATTTCGAGGCGGTGGCGAGGCCACAGCGGCGATTTTGGGCGGCAACGTCACCATCGGTGGAAGCGGCTACAGCGAGTTTTCCGAGTACATCAACAGCGGCAAGATGCGCGCGGTGGGTGTCACATCGGCCAACCGTCTCAAAGGCGTTGCGGTGCCGACCTTGAAAGAGCAGGGCATCAACGTTGAGATTGGCAACTGGCGTGGCGTGTACGGCGCACCGGGTATCACGCCAGACCAGCGCAAGGCCTTGATCGACCTGATCGTCAAAGCCACCAAATCCAAAGCCTGGAGCGAAGCGCTGGAGAAAAATAACTGGACAGCCGCATTGATGACTGGCGCAGATTTTGAGAAGTTTGTCGATGATGATTTTGCGTCGCTGCGGGCGACGATGGTGAAGTCCGGCATGATTT
>JANOTO010000142.1:0-7937 GCA_031416395.1 Rhodoferax sp.
TTGGCTTTTGCGCCAGGACGCACCGGGCGTCTGTTTACCGAGTTTGCGCTGGCATTGGCGGGTGCCGTGGTGGTGTCTGGCTTGGTGGCGCTGACGCTGTCGCCCATGATGTCGTCGCTCTTGCTCAAGCACAATCCCAAGTCCAACTGGTTTGACCGTGGCATGGAACGTGGTCTGCAATCGGTTACGAGAGGTTACGGTCGAGCGCTGGACTGGACGCTGTTGCACCGCTGGCTGGTGATTGTGGTGATGCTTGGTAGCGCGGTGGTCTCCTGGGCAGTGCTGCGGGACATCAAGCGCGAGCTGTCGCCGATGGAGGACCGGGGAGTTGTTTTGGTACAGATGAATGGCCCCGATGGTGCAACGCTGGAGTACACCAACCGATACGCGCAGGCGATAGAGCGAGCAGGGCAGGCCTACCCAGAGTTTGATCGGATTTTTGCCAACATTGGCAATCCCACAGTGGCCCAAGGCAACGTTTTCCTTCGCACTAAGCCTTGGGAGGAGCGCACCAAAACCACGATGGAGATGGCGCGAGAGATGACGCCGCGAATTGCAGGACTGCCGGGTGTTACGGCGTTTCCAATCACGCCTCCGTCACTGGGGCAGGGATTCACTCAGCGCCCGATTAACTTCGTCATCATGACGTCAGAGAGTTACCAGAGCCTGGCACAAACGGTCAGGATTTTTCAGGACGAGCTGGCCAAGAATCCTGGCTTCGTTCAGGTTGATACAGATTTGCGGCTGAACAAGCCCGAGATCAAACTGGAAGTGGACCGCGAGCGCGCAGCCGATATGGGTGTGGGCGTGGATGTGATTGCCCGCACGGTAGAAACGGTGCTGGGTGGCCGCCGGGTGACGCGCTTCAAACGCGATGGCGAGCAATATGATGTGATTGTGCAAACCAATGCCTCAGGCCGGGACGCGCCTGAAGACATTGAAAAGGTTTTCGTACGCGGTAGAGGTGAGGCGATGATTCCCCTGTCCGCCCTTGTCAAAATCCGTGAGGTGGTGGTGCCGCGTGAGCTGAATCACTTTGGGCAGCGCCGCTCGGCCACCATCACGTCCAACTTGTCTGCCAATTATTCGGTGGGCGAGGCACTTGACTTCATGGATGCCACGGCCAAAAAAGTTCTGAAACCTGGCTATGCCACCGACCTCAACGGCATCAGCCGTGAGTTCCGTTCCTCGTCCGATTCATTGACTCTTGTCTTTGCGCTGGCCTTGCTGTTCATATTTTTGGTTTTAGCCGCGCAGTTTGAAAGCTTTATTGATCCGTTCGTCATCATGCTCAGCGTGCCATTGTCGATGGCGGGCGCACTGCTGGCGCTGCAATGGTCGGGCGGCTCACTCAATGTGTTCAGCCAGATTGGCTTGATTACCCTGGTAGGACTGATTACCAAGCACGGCATCTTGATTGTTGAGTTTGCCAACCAACTGCGAGAACAGGGTCTGGACACTTTGGCCGCGATCAAAAAATCCGCAACCCAGCGTTTGCGCCCCATCATGATGACAACGGGGGCGATGGTGTTGGGTGCACTGCCCCTTGCGCTGGCGACGGGGGCGGGTGCAGAGAGCCGCAAGCAGATTGGTTGGGTCATCGTGGGTGGCATGAGCCTGGGTACCTTGCTCACTATTTTTGTAGTGCCGACGATGTACACCTTGCTGGCACGCAAGTTCGCGCCAGGCGCAAAAAAAGAAGTTGCGGTGGGAGATGGGATTGCGAGCGCTGGGCAGTCACCCTCGCCAGCGCCTGCCGCTGAATAGCTGACTCAACGCGCTCAAATCAGTAACCTATCAGATTGCTTCTGACGAGCGGGCGCGTCAAGTTCCAATCAGTCCGCCATCGAGCTTTCGTATCACCACGGTCGATGAACGGGGTCGGCCACCCGGTTTGAAGTCCGGCCAATTCGAAAATTTGGCAGGTTCTTGGGGGTCGCTTCGATCAGAGGGCGTCTCGCCGGGGTGCTGGACGCTGATGAACACGGTGGTGCCGTCAGGCGTGAACGTGCAGCCTGTGATCTCACAGTTGGTCGGGCCTGTCAAGAACCGGCGCGTCTCACCGGTCGATGGGTCGCAGGCCAGCATCTGGTTGTTGCCGATGTTGGAAAATTCACCTTTGTACATTTGTGTGGCATGGGCATCGGTCTGAATCCAAAGCACGCCTCGCGCATCGAATGCGATGCCGTCGGGGCAGCCATACATATCGCCCTTGATGTTGCCACGGGCTTCCGCGCGCGCATTGGCAGGATCGCCGGCCAGCACCAAAAGGTTCCAGACGAATCCAGCCCCATCAAAATCACCGTCATCTTTCCAGCGAATGATCTGGCCCATAGAGTTGTTGGCGCGGGGGTTGGCTGCATCCACCCCGGGCTGGTTGGGTTGACCCCGCGCGCTGTTGTTGGTCAAGGTGCAATACACCCAACCACTTTTCGGATCAATTGCGAGCCACTCGGGCCTGTCCATTTTTGTGGCTCCGAGCATATCGCTGGCCTGGCGGGACTTGATCACGACCTCACCCTGATCTGCAAAGCCGTTTGCTGATGTCAATGGGGCCAAGCCTTGCACCAAGGGCAACCACTTGCCCGTGCCATCGGCATCGAACCGGGCCACGTAGAGAATGCCGTGGTCGAGCAGTTCGCGATTTGCCCAAGCTTGACTAACGCCAGCGCCACCAGGGGCTATTTTGTCGCGGCTGACGAATTTGTAGATGTACTCAAAGCGCGCATCCTCGCCTGAGTAGACCACCGCGCGGCCATCCTTTGTCACGCCCACCCACGCGCCTTCGTGCGCTGCGCGTCCGAGGGCTGTACGTTTTACGGGCGTGCTGGTCGGATCCATCGGGTCAACCTCGACCACCCAGCCGAAGCGGTTGGGTTCATTGGGTGTCTGACGAACATCAAAGCGGGCATCAAACTTCTCCCACTGATAGGAGCCGTCTTTGCGCAAACCCCAGCGGCGTTGGTGTGCATCAAGGTTGTCACCGGCGCCAAAATAGAACGCCCAGTTCTCCTCGCCCGAGAGATAAGTGCCCCACGGTGTCTGACTGCTCGCGCAGTTGTTCAGTGTGCCCAAAACCCGTGTTCCAGCCGGGTCAGCAGCAGTCTTCATCAGGGCATGGCCCGCCGCAGGACCTCCCACTGAGAACGGCGTATCCATAGTGAAGCGGCGCGCATATTTTGACGGACGCACCATCTCCCATGCATTCGCTCGAAGTGCCACTTCGTAGACTGCAAGACCGTGCGCATTCTGTGATTTTTTGACCTTCTCGGCGTTCATTCCGGAGAAACCTCCAACGTGCAGCAGGCCATCGTCGGTGTACTCGTGGTTGATCGCAATCAGGCCGCTCCTTGAGCTGCCGTTGATGGGGAAATACTCTACTCCGTCGTGATGCATGCCCATTTGTACGGCTTGATCAGCCGCCGAGTTGGAGCCGTCTATTTTGAAGGCAGGCATATTGCCAGCGACACCGATAGGTTCACCCCAGGCCGCAATCGCTGTTGCCACATAGCCGTCGGGCACCACCAGTTTGTCACCCAATCCCACTGCAATTCCCTTAAACCCAAGTTTTGGCCCGGCACCCACCAATGTGGCGCAACCTGCCATGGGGGCCATCAGCGAGGCCAGGCTTGCAGCCGCCGCGCCGTGCAACAGGCAGCGGCGATTGAGCTGGATGATTTCGTGAATCGTTGGGTTAGCCGAACGGTTGCTGTCTTCCATCGTGTCGAAGTCTTTAGCCATGCGGCCTCCTGTTGTTGAGTCGTCCTGAGTTCATTCTGGCACAGACCCAACGCACGCTGATGACGATTCACCCGCTGTCTAAATCACGCCTGAAAACATCATCACATCGACCAGATCACCCGCTTCCACATTAGCCTGATCGTGGTGCAAAACGATCAGGCCGTTGGCTTGTGTCATCGAACTCAATACACCCGACCCCTGATTGCCGGTGATCCGCACTTGCAAAGAGCCGTCGACCGCCGTGTTGACGATGCCGCGTTGGTATTCGGTGCGCCCCGGCTTTTTGCGAATAGGCTCGATGCTCACCGCCCGCAGGTAGGGTTGTGGCTCCGCCTTCGCCCCCATCATTCTTAGCAGCGCTGGCCGCACGAAAGCGAGGAAGGTGACCATCACCGCGACCGGGTTACCAGGCAGGCCAAACAGTACTGCCGCGACGCCCGAATCCGCACTGCCCACACCTGATTTGGCAATGCGGCCTACCGCCATGGGTCGGCCAGGCCGCATTGCAATTCGCCAGAATGCAACGCCGCCGTTGCCGGCATGCGCGCCGCTGGCCAGCTTGTGCATCATGGCTTTAGTGTGATCTGCCTCACCTACACTCACGCCGCCACTGGTGATGATCGCATCAGCCTCGCGCGCGGCGCGGGTGAACGCAGCCTCGAGTAGAGCGGGCTCATCCTTCACCACGCCCAAATCGATCAAGGTCACGCCCAGTCGTGTGAGCAGGCCAAATACGGTGTAGCGGTTGCTGTCATACACCGCGCCTTCTCGCGGGAGCTCACCCAAGCTCAAGATTTCATTGCCCGTTGAAAAATAGGCCACGCGCAAGCGCCGGAACACCGTAATCTTGGCAACGCCCAGACTGGCGACCAAACCCAACGCGGCGGGTGTCAAGAGACATCCCTTAGAGAGCGCGGCCTGACCTCGCCGGATGTCTTCTCCCAGCAAGCGGCGGTTGTCGCCCGTGCTCAGCAGGCCCGCTGGAATAATGATTGACGTATCGCCATCTCGAACGCTGGTTTGTACCAATTCCTGCGGCACCACGGTGTCAAGCCCGCCAGGTAACACAGCGCCCGTCATCACCTTCAAGCACTCGCCTGCGCCCACGCTACCGCGCCAGGTTGCGCCCGCGAACGCGGTGCCCACCAGCTTGAGCTGCAGTGCTTTTCCATCCACCAGTTGGCTACCCGCAAATACGAAACCATCCATGGCAGAGTTGTCATGCGGTGGCACGTTCAGGGGGGAGATTAGGTCTTCTGCCAGCACGCGGCCCAGGGCATCCAATATGCCGACCCGCTCGGTCTGCTGCACCGGATCCACCATGCGCGATAGAAATTCGTTGACTGCGCTGGCGCTCAAGGCCTGGGGGTCATACCCCTGCAACTCGGCTGCTATTTGATCCAGCGTCTTCATTGCATCTTCATTCGACGGGCGTCTTCAGGGTTGCTCAAGTGATTGGAGCTCGGCCAGCGTATTGGCGTTGAAGAAGGCGCGCGGATCGTCCGCCTCCCGGTTGAAGGGCACCATCACGGTTTTGTGCTGGGCCGTCCACGCGTCAATCTTTCGGCCACCTTTGTGGGTGAAATCAACCAGGCTTTCCAGCAACTCGGTTTTAAGCAGGCAGAACACGGGCTGTGGGCGCAGAACGGGCGTGCCAAGCGTGTCCAATTCCGGTGCGGACACCATGGCGATGTCGGTATCGTCCGCTGCCATCGCCTGGGCCAAACGCTCGACCAGATCGAGCGGAAACAGCGGTGTGTCGCACGGAGTTGTGAGCAAATACGGCGTTTCGCAGCGCTCCAGCCCAGTGAGAAAACCAGCCAACGGCCCAGCGTAATCTGCCAGCACGTCGGGCCAGACCGACGCACCAAACGCCTCGTAGGCGGCAAGGTTGCGGTTGGCATTGATCATCACGTGCGCGATTGGCCCACCACTTTGCATTTGAAGGCGCAACAGCGTGTGCAGAGCCAGCGGTGTGCCGTTGAAACTCTGCAAGCCTTTGTCAACGCCGCCCATGCGCGAGCCTCGCCCACCTGCGAGGATAACGGCGGTAATGTCCGTGAGCGAGATCATGCTATCCACCGATGTAGCTCATCTCAACCCGTCGCGCGCCAACCCCTTCATCGGCTTTCATCCCACTTCGTAACTCTGAATATCTGTCCTCGCGGGCGCCCCAGATGTGGCCAATCGCAGATTCGACGTCACGGTCGCTCGCGCCACCGCGAATCAACGCGCGCAGATCGTGCCCTTGCGTAGCAAACAAGCATAGATACAACTTGCCCTCGGTAGACAGGCGAGCGCGGTTGCAATCGTGGCAAAACGCCTGCGTCACGCTGCTGATCACGCCGATTTCGCCCTGCGCCTGATCGTGCTGATTCAGTGAGTTTGCATAACCCCAGCGCTCAGCGGTTTCGCCCGGCTGCGATGGGTCAAGTTGCACCAGCGGTAGTTCAGACTGGATCAATCGCACGACATCGGCAGACGGCAGCACCTCGTTCATGCGCCAGCCGTTGGTGGCACCGACGTCCATGTACTCGATGAACCGCACGGTGATACCCGTGCCTTTGAAGTGTCGCGCCATCGGCAAAATCTCACCATCGTTGGTGCCGCGTTTTACCACCATGTTGACCTTCAGGCCACTGCTCCTGCCTGCTGAGTCCAGCCCCAAGCCAGCCTGCCTTGCCGCCTCGATACCCTCCAGCACATCCGCCACGGGAAAATCCACGTCGTTCATGCTGCGGAAAATTTCGTCGTTGAGGCCGTCCAGGCTCACGGTGACGCGATTCAGCCCAGCGGCTTTCAGCGCTGTGGCCTTGCGCGCCAACAGTGAGCCATTGGTGGTCAGCGTCAAATCCAGCGGCTCGCCCTCGACGGTGCGCAGTTTGGCAAGCTGCTCGATCAGCACCTCAATATTTTTACGCAGCAGCGGTTCACCACCCGTCAGCCGGATCTTGCGCACCCCATGCGCCACAAACAGTTTGGCGATGCGCGTGATTTCTTCAAACGACAGCAGGGCAGTCTGTGGCAGGTAAGCGTAGTCTTTGTCAAACACCTCTTTGGGCATGCAGTAATTGCAGCGAAAGTTGCAGCGGTCCGTCACGCTAATGCGCAAATCGCGCAAGGGGCGACCCAGCGTGTCGCTCAGCAGGCCCGTCGCGGCGATGGGGTGCTGCGATGACGAAGGCAAGACAAGTCCTGCGTGGCGCAGGTCAATCAGGGGGATTATTCGCTCAGTCATTGCACTCACACGAGATAGGGGTCAGACACACCGCGCACCATCCACCTCAATGCACACCCCGCTGATGAAGGCTGCCTCGTCACTGGCAAGATACAGCGCTGCGTTGGCGACATCCAACGCAGTGGAAAAGCGCCCGAGTGGAATGGACGCGCGAAACTTCGCTTTGCGCTCTTCGTCCACTGGGCCACCCGCGAAGGCGGCGGACAGGCCGGTGTCGGGGTTGAACACCGGGTTGATGCAATTCACGCGGATGTTGTCCGGCCCGAGCTCTGCGGCCAGTGATTTGCTGGTGGTGATCACCGCTCCTTTGGAGCCGTTGTACCAGGTAAGGCCTGGTCGGGGCCGCACGCCTGCTGTGCTCGCGATATTGATGAATGATCCGCCTTTGTTAGCACGGAAAAAGGGCACCGCATGAATGGTAGCCAGATAGATGCTCTTCACGTTGATGGCGTAGCACTTGTCAAAGTCGTCTTCTGATACTTCAAGTGCCGGGCGGTTAACGTGGCTCCAGCCCGCGTTATTCACCATCACGTCAAGCTTGCCGTATAGCTTGACAGCGGATTGAACCAGCGCTGCAACCTCTTTCGATTGTGTGACATCCGCTGCAAAAAAAGAGGCCGTGCCTCCGGCGGACTTGATCTGGCTGACCACGGATTCTCCCATTTTGGCGTTGATGTCATTGACGATAACGTGGGCGCCTTCAGCCGCCAGTCGCTTGGCGATACCTTCGCCAATGCCGCCGCCTGCGCCTGTCACGATGATGGATTTGCCTTTAACGCGCATGATGTTTCCTTTTGATTAGCCCAGTGGTGTGGGTACCGTGGGTGCGAACGTGCCCGGAGTAATCGGAGCAACGGGGTCAGGCAAATCAAACTTCGGTTTCGCCTTCTGAGGTGCCAGTGCCGCCTGTTGTGCTACCTCGTCCAGTGCCCAGAAACTCGGTGCGGGCAGGCTGGTG
>JANOTO010000143.1:0-10904 GCA_031416395.1 Rhodoferax sp.
AGCCATTCCAATGCCGAAGGTGAACTGGCCACAGGCTTCGTATTCGCCGGATTTTTGCCGTCCAAGTCGCAAGAGCGCATCCACGCCGTTCAAGCAATAGCCGCCGAGCCACGCAGCGTCGTGCTGATGGAAGCCCCACATCGCATCGAAGCTTTGGCCACAGCCCTAGCCGCATTGGGTGAACGCCCAGTGACCGTCGCGCGCGAGTTGACCAAGCAGTTTGAAGAGATCGCCACCGTCTCAGCAAGCGCATTGACCGCTTGGCTGGCCGAGCAACCCAACCGCCTGCGCGGCGAGTTTGTGCTGGTGGTTCACCCGGCAAAAGTAGCGCAGGAATCTGGGCAGGATGCGCGGGTGCTGAAGCTGCTGCTGGCCGAGCTGCCTCTGAAAACGGCGGTGAAGCTGGCCGCAGAGATCACGGGTGAGCATCGCAATGCGCTGTATGAGCAGGCATTGGCGTTGAAGAAGGAGGCAACGTGAACAGGAAGCTGGCGGGGCTGGCGGGATTGAACCCGCAATGTGCTAATCTTCTAGCATGAATGCGCGACTGTCCCCCATCGTTTCCGAGTTCGAGACCGAGGAACAGGAAGCCAGCTATTCCCAGTGGTTTCGCGCCAAGGTTGAGGAGGCTTTGCACAGCGAAAAGCCCCGCCTGCCGCACGATGCCGCCATGGTCAGGGTTCAGGCTATTCTCCAAGAACGCCGCAAAACTCGTGCAAACAATTCTGTGGTCTGAGGAAGCAACCACCGACTTGGTGGAAATCATCGATTACATCGAGCAACGTAACCCAGTAGCGGCGCAAAACTTACATGCCGCGATTGTCCAATCTGCGCAAAACCTTCCGCTCATGCCATATCTGTTTCGACCGGGTCGCATCGCGGGCACGCGGGAGCACGTGGTGCACCCCAACTACATCGTTGTGTATCAAGTCGGCAGCGACACGATTGATATCCTTCGGATACTGCACTCACGTCAGCAATATCCCTGATTCTGGGCTGCGCCGTCAAAACTGGTGCGGCTGGCGGGGATCGAACCCACGACCCTTGGCTTCGGAGGCCAATACTCTATCCACTGAGCTACAGCCGCATCGCTGGAGAAGCCGCAATTGTAGGGGTTTTCACAGGGGCGGCGGCTATAATGCGCAGTTGATTTCAAAGCTACGACCGACTTTTTGAGGACACCATGAGCGCTAACAGCAACGCACCGATTCACGAGGAAGATCACACCGGCCCGATCAAAAACCCCAAGCAATTGCTGATGGCAGTATTCTTCTCGTTCGTGGTGCCGATCTTCGCCATCATCGGTTTGGTCTACTACGTTGTCTCCGATGCCAAGCCTGCGGCGGGCACGGTGAACATGGAGAAGTCCATTGCCCAGCGGCTGCAAAAAGTGGGCTCGGTGGAAATTCGCGATGCCAACCGAGAACTCAAGGGCGGCGAGGCGGTTTACAACGCGCAATGCGCTGTCTGTCATGCAGCGGGCGTGGCAGGTGCGCCAAAGTTTGGTGATATTGGCCTGTGGGCGCCGCGCATCAACACCGGGTACGAGGCGCTGTTGACTTCAGCGCTCAAAGGCAAAGGTGCCATGGCGGCGCAGGGCGGTGGTGATTTTGAAGACCTGGAGATTGCCCGCGCTGTGGTTCACATGGCCAATGCCAGCGGTGGCAAGTTTGATGCGCCCAAAGCGGCTACCGTGTCGGTGGATTCAGCCGTTGCGCCAGCACGTGCAGTAGCCGCATCCAAATAGTTTCACCGGCTCTGACCAGAGCCAGTTTACTACAATTGTAGTGAAAATACTGCTTTTCGGGCTTTTCGGGCTGTTTGAGCGCGTTTGCCGAGAGATTCAGAGTGTTTTGATGGTCTGGCTCTCGAATACATTGCGTAATTAGCTATTTATTTAGTAGCAAGTTGATGGTGTGCCGGACTGGCAATGTAGCCAAATTTTCCTTGCAATTCGCTTGAGCGCATCTCACGCAGCGGCCACAGCCCGGTTTCCAATGCGTCGGCGACCTGTTCAACGTCCTGCGTATGAACCAGGCCAAACCCGATGTCCGTTTCAAGGTAAGCGCGGCCCAGTTCGTCTTGCATGCAGGCTTTGACATGGGCACTCTGGCCGTCATGGGCGGCGACTGAGAACCCGCTTTGCGCCGTCGTGGTGATCCGCCAAATCCACGGTGTGGCCTCTAACTCGACGTACACGCGCTGCGGGCCGTTTTGAAAAAACCACTGGCCCTGCGCATCACAGGCGTAGTTGCGCTGGATGAAGTCGATCAGCTTTTCGTGCTTTAAAAGTGAGCCTTTGCTCTCGCGTGAGCCGCCTGCAAATGGCCCAGCGGCTTGCGCGGGTTCGTCGCGCATGTACCAGTTGCCACGCGCATCCAAGCCAAGCCAGCCATAGCAGTGCGGCACGTTGGGCCATTTGGCAAGGGCTTGCTTAACGATCTCGTCCATAGTTCACTTATTGCGTCTGCTGCGCCAACCAGCCGCCCACCGTGTCAGGCAACGTGTGGACGTGGGACGGGAACCCGCCCGCCGGAAAACCCACGTGGCCACCTTGCTTCGGCTGCCACAGCGTGACGAACTTGCCGACATCGGCCTGCCGGGGCAAGCTGCTGGCGGGCATGAAGGGGTCGTTCAGGGCGTTGACGACCAGGGCGGGGATGCGGATGCGGTTGAGGTGCGGCTTGGCCGAGGCGCGCGACCAGTAGTCATCTGTGTTTTTGAAGCCGTGCAGCGGGGCGGTGAACACGTTGTCAAACTCATAAAGATCACGCGATTGCATCAAGGCCTCGCGGTCGAACAGACCGGGGTGCTGGGCCAGTTTGCGCAGCGCTTTGGGCCGCATGGAGTTGATGAACATACGGGTGTACACCAGCCGGTTAAAGCCACGGCCAATCGCTTGGCCGCTGGCTGCCAAATCCAGTGGCGAGCAGATGCTGGCCACGGCACTGACGACTCGGCCTGCGTCATCGCCCATTTCTTCAGCCCAACGCATCAACGCGTTGCCGCCCAAAGAGACACCCACTGCCACAATCGGCCCGACATGTTCGCTGCGCAGCCTTCGCAAGATCCAGTCGATTTCCTCAAAGTCGCCCGAGTGGTAAGCGCGTGGCCCCCAGTTCAACTCGCCGCTGCAACCGCGAAAATGCGGCACCGCAAACGCCATTCCATGCGCTTGGGCGTAGTCTGCAAAGGCTTCGGAGTAGTGACTGCGGGAGGTGCCCTCCAGCCCGTGGAATTGCACCAACAGGGTTTGCTTTTCAGCAACTGGAGCCTGATCAAGGAAGTCGATATCGATAAAGTCGGAATCTGGCGCTGTCCACCGTTCGCGTCGGAATTCTGGCTTGGCTTGCCGCGTTCGGCGGGCGTACAGCGCGCCCCAAATAGTCTGCAAGTTGCCGCCGGGTAGCCACCAGGATGATGCGTAGTCCATCGCGGTCAATGCAACACCGTCGGCGTTTCGTTGATTTCCTGCGCTTCGGTGGCCGAGCCGGGGCTGGCATGGTGCGCCACCATCCGCCAACCTTGGCTGGTGCGATGGTAGATGTTGGTAGCCAGCACCCAGGCATTGGCGGGGCCGCTGTCGGTCATGACCTCAATGCGCTCCAGCACACTGTGCACGGCGCTAGCGAGCGCTTCGACTTTGCGCACCTGCTGCGGCCAGGCGCGGATTCTGCCGTTGGAAAACATCGCATCAAACGCCGCCCGTATCGCCCCCGCACCCACCACGCGCGGGCCGCCGGGGTGCACGCAGAACACGTCGTCTTCATCAGCCCAGCAGGCCATCAGCTTGTCGATGTCGCCGTTTTGCAGCGCGTCGTAAAACGCGGCTTCAATCTCGTCGGCGGTGGGGCCCGCCATGACGGCTTGGGTTTTGGCTTTGGGCATGGAGGATGGTTGTTAAGGGGCGAACGCGCCAGCTTCTATGTTACCGTCTAGGCTTAATTGTCCTCACGAATCGGCAGGAGATCCCTATGACTCAAAGGCTACTTTCACGTTTAGCGCGTTGGGTTGCGTTGGCGCTGCCTCTGGCGCTGGTCGGCTGCGGCTACAACGACTTTCAGCGGCTGGATGAACAGACCAAGTCCTCTTGGAGCGAAGTGCTCAACCAGTACCAGCGGCGCGCCGATCTGGTGCCCAATATTGTCGCCACAGTGAAGGGCGAGGCAGCGTTTGAGCAAGACACGTTGACCAAGGTGATCGAGGCGCGCGCCAAAGCAACATCGATCCAGGTGACCCCCGAGACACTGAACAACCCGGAAGCGTTCCAGAAGTTTCAGGCCGCGCAGGGCGAGCTGGGCAGCGCGCTGAGTCGCCTAATGGTGGTGTCTGAGCGTTACCCCGACCTCAAGGCCAACCAGGGCTTTCGCGATTTGCGGGTGCAGTTGGAGGGCACCGAAAACCGCATTACCGTCGCACGCAACCGTTATATCCAGTCCGTGCAGGACTACAACGTGCTCACGCGCAGTTTTCCAAACAACCTGACCGCCATGGTGTTCGGCTACGCCACAAAACCCAACTTTGCGGTGCAAAACGAGGCAGCGATTTCTGCGCCGCCCGTGGTCGACTTCACCAAGAAGCCTTGAGCCAGGGACACGGGTGGCCGCTGCTGTTTGGTCGACCTTCGGCGCAGTAGTGCGCCTGCTGCTGGCGGTGGTGGCGCTGGTGGCTGTCGTTGTGCTGCCCGCCGCCGCGCAGGGTCTGGTGTCCATCCCCGCGTTGACGGCGCGCGTGATTGACACGACGCAGACCTTGAGCGACAGCGAGAAGCAGGCGCTGGAGCAAAAGCTGGCTGGCTTTGAGCAACAAAAGGGCACGCAAATCGTGGTGCTGATGGTGCCAACCACCCAACCCGAAGACATCACCTCGTTCTCCAACCGGGTCGGCAACGCGTGGAAGATTGGGCGCAAAGATGTCGGAGACGGCGTGTTGCTGATCGTCGCCAAAGATGATCGCAAGGTGCGCATGGAAGTGGCCAAAACGCTCGAAGGCGCGATCCCCGATTTGGCAGCGCGTCAGGTGATTGAATCGGCCATCACCCCCAATTTCAAACAGGGCAACTACGCCGCTGGCCTCAGCGCCGCGGTGGACCAGTTGATTGCGCGCATCTCAGGCGAAGCGCTGTCCGAGCCGAACCGTGAAAGCTCCGGTAGTTCGTTTGGTTTTGACTGGGCAGACTTGGCCATCTTCATGTTTTTTGCGGTGCCGATTGCAGGCGGTATCGCACGTAGTATTTTTGGGCGAAAACTCGGCTCTTTACTGGTGGGTGGTGGCGTCGGAGTGCTGGCGATGTTGGTCACAGCCAGCCTCGTGGTCGCGGGCTTGGCCGCAGTTGCAGCGTTGGTCGTCACGCTGATGTTTGGTAGCGGCATCGCCGCGTCATCAGGGTCGCGCCGCTCGGGTGGTTCCTCAGGCTGGGGCGGCGGTTTCGGTGGGGGTGGCGGGAGCTTTGGCGGCGGGGGCGGCGGCGGCTTCAGCTCGGGTGGCGGCGGTGATTTTGGCGGTGGTGGTGCTTCGGGCGACTGGTGATTGATCATGCTCAATAAACTCAAACGTATCCTCAAACACCGTTGGCTAGACGAGAGCGATGCCAACCGCGCGGTGTCTGCGGACATGGTGGAGCGGCTGATGCGCCGCGTTGCCGCGAGTGAAGAGCGCCACAGCGGCGAGGTTCGGATCTGCGTCGAAGCGGGACTGCCCATGAGCTACCTGTGGCGCGATGCCACCGCTCGCGAGCGCGCGCTGGCGTTGTTTGGCAAGCTACGGGTGTGGGACACCGAGTCCAACAATGGCGTGTTGATCTACCTGCTGTTAGCCGACCATGCTATCGAGTTGGTCGCCGACCGAGGTTTGAATCAAAGAGTTTCGGATGCTGAGTGGAAGACCATGGTACAAAACTTGAGCGCCGCAATTCGTGCACGACGCTACGAGGACGGGCTGACGCAAGCACTGGAAGAGGTGTCGGCAGTGCTGGTCAGACACTTCCCATTAACCGCATCCGATGTCAATCCCAATGAGTTGCCGAACAGGCCCGTCGTAAGTTAGCGGTACTCGCGTTACAAACAAAAAAGCCCCGCGCGAAGAGCCAGGGCCTTTTGTTGTCGACAAACTGTAAAGCGACTATTTTTTCTGGCGGTATTTGCGCAGTGCTGCAATTTCAGCAGCAATGACGTACAGCTCGGACGAAATCTTGGCTTGGTCGATTTCGCTCTTGGCGTTCTTCAGCGCCTCTTCCGCAGCGGCCTTGGCCTCGTTGGCTTTTTCGTCGTCCAAGTCTTTGCCACGCACTGCGGTGTCTGACAGCACCGTCACGCAATTGGGCTGCACTTCCAGAATGCCGCCGGCGACGAAAATGAACTCTTCGGTGCCATCAGCCTTCTCAATGCGAACCGAGCCCGCCTTGATGCGCGTAATCAACGGTGTGTGGCGTGGGTAAATGCCGAGTTCACCCGCTTCACCGGGTAAAGCGACAAACTTCGCCTCACCCGAGAAGATGGACTCTTCAGCGCTGACGACATCGACGTGAATGGTTGCCATGATCAGGCTACTTTCTTGCTCTTTTCAATCGCTTCGTCGATGGTGCCGACCATGTAGAACGCCTGCTCGGGCATGTGATCGCACTCGCCGTTCACAATCATCTTAAAGCCGCGAATCGTCTCGCTCAAAGGTACGTATTTGCCGGGCGAGCCGGTAAACACTTCAGCCACGTGGAACGGCTGACTCAAGAAGCGCTGAATCTTACGGGCGCGGGCCACGGCCAGCTTGTCTTCAGGAGCCAGGTCGTCCATGCCCATGATGGCGATGATGTCGCGCAGCTCGCGGTAGCGCTGCAAGGTGCCTTGCACAGCGCGGGCGGTGTTGTAGTGATCTTCGCCAACGACTTGGGGCGACAACTGACGGCTGGTGGAGTCCAGTGGGTCTACAGCGGGGTAAATGCCCAGTGAGGCGATGTCACGGCTCAACACCACGGTGGAATCCAAGTGGGCGAACGTCGTGGCAGGTGACGGGTCGGTCAAGTCATCCGCTGGCACGTAAACGGCCTGGATCGAGGTGATCGAGCCGACTTTGGTCGAGGTGATGCGCTCTTGCAAGCGGCCCATTTCTTCAGCCAACGTTGGCTGATAGCCCACAGCAGAAGGCATACGGCCCAGCAGCGCAGACACTTCGGTACCGGCCAAGGTGTAGCGGTAAATGTTATCCACGAAGAACAAAACGTCTTTGCCTTCGTCACGGAACGACTCGGCAATAGTCAAACCGGTCAACGCCACGCGCAGGCGGTTGCCGGGGGGCTCGTTCATCTGACCGTAGACCATGGCCACTTTGGATTCTTCAAGATTCTCCAGGTTCACTACGCCCGAGTCAGCCATCTCGTGATAGAAGTCGTTGCCCTCGCGGGTACGCTCGCCCACACCTGCGAACACGGACAAGCCGCTGTGCGCCTTGGCGATGTTGTTGATCAGCTCCATCATGTTCACGGTCTTGCCCACGCCAGCACCACCGAACAGGCCCACCTTGCCGCCTTTGGCGAACGGGCAGACCAAGTCAATCACCTTGATGCCAGTTTCCAGCAGCTCTTGCGAAGGGCTCAGCTCGTCGTAAGCGGGGGCTTTGCGGTGGATGGACATGTGCAGATCGGCATTCACCGGGCCGCGCTCGTCAATCGGCGCACCTAGCACGTCCATGATGCGGCCCAGCGTGGCTTTGCCCACCGGCACCTGAATGGAGTTTGCGGTGTTGCGAACCATGGTGCCGCGACGCAAACCGTCGGACGAGCCCAGCGCAATGGTGCGCACAATGCCGTCGCCCAATTGCTGCTGAACTTCTAACGTCAGATTCGAGCCGTCCATCTTGAGTGCGTCATAAATCTTGGGCATCTTGTCGCGCGGAAATTCCACGTCAACCACCGCGCCAATGCATTGAACGATCTTGCCTAAAACGCCCGCGTTTGTGTTTGTCTCGCCAACGTTACTGCTTGCTTGAGCCATTAGATTTGCTCCAAAAATAAAATCAAAAATTCTTAAACCAGCGTCTAACTGAACAATTCAGTTAGACGGCAGCAGCGCCCGCAACGATTTCCGAAAGCTCTTTCGTGATCGCCGCTTGACGCGTCTTGTTGTAAATCAGTTTCAGCTCGGCAATCACATTGCCGGCGTTGTCAGTAGCAGCTTTCATCGCTACCATGCGGGCGGCGTGCTCGCTGGCCATGTTCTCGGCGACGGCCTGGTACACCAAAGCTTCTGCGTAGCGCACCAGCAGCTCGTCAATCACCGCCTGCGCGTCCGGTTCATAGATGTAGTCCCAAGCGGCCTGCGTGCCGCTGGCTTTGGTTTCTTCTTGCATCTTGGCAGCCGACAGCGGCAACAATTGCTCCAGCACGGGCTCTTGGCGCATGGTGCTGACAAACTTGTTGTAGCTCAAATACACCGCGCTGACTTCGCCCTTGATGTAGGCGTCCAGCAGCACTTTGACCGGGCCAATCAACTTGTCGAGATGCGGTTTGTCGCCCAGATGCGTGATGTGCGAGACCACTTTGGCACCGATGCGGTTCAAAAAGCCCAAGCCTTTGCCGCCGATGGCCACCGTCAGCGGGGTCTTGCCCGCGGACTGCGTGTCGCGCAGCTTCAAGGTGATCTGGCGGAACAAATTGCTGTTCAGGCCGCCGCACAAGCCTTTGTCTGTGGTCACCAAGATGAAGCCGATTGACTTGCCGTCGTTGGGCTTCAAGAACGGATGAACGTACTCAGGATTAGCTTTGCCCAAATTGGTGGCAATATTCCGGATTTTTTCGCTGTAAGGCCGTGCAGCGCGCATACGCTCCTGCGCTTTGCGCATCTTGGACACGGAAATCATCTCCATGGCCTTGGTGATCTTCTTGGTGTTTTCCACCGATTTGATCTTGGTGCGTAATTCCTTGCCTGATGCCATAAGAATCCCTTTATTATTTCAACAATGGGGAATAAATGACGTTCAAGCAAACGACTTCTTGAAAGCCGCCGTTGCCGCCAGCAGTTCAGCATCAGCGTCTTTGTCCAAGGCTTTGGAATCTTCAATTTTCGCCAGCAGTGCCGCGTGCTTGTCTTTAAGGTAAGCGTGCAAGCCATGCTCAAAGGACAGCACCTTGTTCACGGCGATGTCGTCCATGAAGCCTTTGTTCACCGCGAACAGCGAGGCACCCATCAAGCTGATGGGCAGTGGGCTGTACTGAGTTTGCTTGAGCAATTCGGTGACGCGCGCGCCACGGTCGAGCTGCTTGCGGGTGGCTTCGTCCAAATCGGAAGCGAACTGCGCAAATGCAGCCAACTCGCGGTACTGCGCCAAGTCGGTACGGATACCGCCCGATTGGCCTTTGATGACCTTGGTCTGCGCCGCAGAACCCACGCGCGACACCGAGATACCAGCGTTAATCGCGGGGCGAATGCCCGCATTGAACAGCGAGGTTTCCAAGAAGATCTGGCCGTCGGTGATCGAGATCACGTTGGTGGGCACGAAGGCAGACACGTCACCCGCTTGCGTTTCAATGATGGGCAGAGCCGTCAAAGAACCCGTTTTGCCTTTGACCGCACCTTTGGTGAAATCTTCAACATATTTTTCGTTGACGCGGGCAGCGCGCTCAAGCAAGCGGCTGTGGAGATAAAACACGTCGCCGGGATACGCTTCGCGGCCTGGTGGGCGGCGCAGCAGCAATGACACTTGACGGTAAGCCACGGCTTGTTTGGACAAATCGTCATACACGATCAACGCATCTTGACCGCGGTCACGGAAGTACTCGCCCATGGTGCAGCCAGAGTAGGCGCTCACATATTGCATAGCGGCGGACTCGGAGGCGGTTGCGGCCACCACGGTGGTGTAGGCCATTGCGCCAGCAGCTTCCAACGAACGCACCACGTTCTTCACGGAAGAGGCTTTTTGGCCAATCGCGACGTAGATGCAGGTCATGTTCTGACCTTTTTGGTTGATGATGGCGTCAATCGCCACCGCCGTCTTACCGGTCTGACGATCACCAATGATCAGCTCGCGCTGGCCACGGCCTACCGGCACCATCGCGTCAATCGACTTCAAACCGGTTTGCATTGGCTGATCAACCGATTTACGCGCAATCACGCCCGGCGCGACTTTTTCAATCACGTCGGTCATCTTGGCGTTGATCGGGCCTTTGCCGTCGATCGGTTGACCCAGGGCGTTCACCACACGGCCGAGCAACTCGGGGCCGACGGGGACTTCCAGAATGCGGCCCGTGCATTTGACGGTGTCGCCTTCAGAGATGTGTTCGTACTCGCCCAAAATCACGGAGCCGACCGAGTCGCGCTCAAGGTTCAGGGCCAGGCCGTAGGTGGGCATGCCATCGCTGCCCGCCGGGAATTCCAGCATCTCGCCGGCCATCACGTCAGACAGGCCGTGAATGCGGCAAATGCCGTCAGTCACCGACACCACGGTGCCCTGGTTGCGGATGTCGCTGCTTGAGGCCAAACCCTCGATGCGGCTTTTGATCAGTTCAGAAATTTCTGCGGGATTGAGTTGCATGACTCGTCCACCTTAAAGTTAATTGGGCTGCTAAGAACTCTGTGTCTTGGGGCAATGCCTCAAGCCGTCAAAGCCACTTTCATTTGTTCCAGACGGGCCTTGACAGAAGTGTCCAGAACCTCGTCACCCACCACCACGCGAATGCCGCCGATCAACTCGGGTTGCGACTCGACCGACACATTGAGCTTGCGACCAAAGCGTTTTTCCAGCGAGCTTTTGACATCCGCCAGCGCATCCGCAGCAATCGGGAAGGGGCTGTAAACAACCGCATCCGACGATCCGCTTTGAGCGTTTTTCAACGCGCGAAACTGCGTCGCAATCTCGGGCAAGGCGTTGAGACGACCGTTTTCAACCACGGTGCGCAGAAAGTTCTTGGCCATCTC
>JANOTO010000144.1:0-6443 GCA_031416395.1 Rhodoferax sp.
ATTTAATATCTACAAATCTAATATATTCGGGAGCTAGAGGCCTATTTTATTCGTAAATTCGCCGAATTCATGATTCTTCGATAAAAATTAACCCTCAGGTTCATTTTGACGAATTTCAGGCGCTTTCAGGTACTGTCGCGCAGCACCACTTCAAATCCCAAATCCACTTGGTGGGGGCTGTGCGCTCCTTTGCGAATCAGCGCCAGCAGCATATCGGCAGCAGCCTGCCCGATCTGCGCGCGTGGGGTGCGCACGGTGGTCAGGCTGGGTAGCATCTGGTCGCTGCCTGTGAGGTCGTTAAAGCCCGCGATGGCAATGCGTTGGGGGACGGCGATACCCATCCGCAACGCAGCCAGCAGGGCCCCTTGGGCCAAGTCGTCATTGCAGAAGAAGATGGCGTCGACGGCGGGGCTTTGGCCTGCAATTTGAGCCAGCATCACGCCGCCCAGAGCCATTGACGAGGATGCCGGGTTCAGGAATTCCAGCGTCGGATCGTAGACACCAGCTTGCTGCAAGGCGTTGCGCCAACCATATAGGCGCTGCATGACGCGCTCATCCAGCTGTGCCCCGCCAAACGCGATGCGGCGATAGCCCTTTGCCAGCAGATGGCGGGTAAGTGCGGCACCGGCGTCAATTTGCCTGAAGCCCACGCAATAGGTGGCGGGATGAATCGGCTGAATTGGCGCGGTGTCGGTGGGCAAATCCATCAGATGAACACACGGCACCTGGCTTGTGGCGATCAGAGCCCGCGTGGCAGCGCCGTAGTTCAGCCCGGTAATCAACAGCCCGGCCGGGCGGTGCAGCAATTGCTCGCGCAGCAGTTGCTCTTCCTGCGCGGCGTCGTAATGCGTGACGCCGATCAGCGCCTGAAAGCCGGCGTTTCTCAGCGTCTGTTGGGCGGCATCCAGCAGGTCAACAAATAACGTGTTGGACAGCTTGGGGATCAAGATCGCCACGTGGTCACTGTGCCGCGAGGCAAGCGCCCGCGCCGCTGGGTCGGGCACATAGCCCAGCCGCGAAGCCGCCTGCGCCACCCGTTGCGCCAGCTCGGGCGCGACCGCGCGTTCGCCACGTAGCGCGCGAGAGACCGTGATGGGGCTCACTCCGGCGGCTGTCGCGACATCGTTCAGCGTAACGCGACCGGTGGCTCGACGACTGTGTTTCGGTGACATTTGAAGTTACGGTTTGAGGGTAATTCCTGATGCAGACTGATTTGCACCCCCGATAGGATAGCGCTATCCGAATCTTCTGTCGATCCACAGGGAGACGGCTTTGGACAGCGCTATCTTGCATGCTCCTGCAAGGATTTTGATTTTTGCGATGACGGGCGATTTGAATGCCGACGATGTTTGACGACCCGCTGCGCTGGTGGCTCAGTCCTTTGAGTGGTGCCAGCAGCCACCAACTGGATGCGGCCATCTTGTGGCACGCACGAGCGATGGTGCTGGCCTGGGCCATCTTGCTACCGCTGGGCGCCCTGGCAGCGCGCTATTTCAAAGTCACACCAAGGCAGGATTGGCCGCGACACGTTGAAAACCGAACCTGGTGGCATGCGCACCGAGCTTTGCAGTATCTGGGCGTGGTGATGATGCTTTTGGGTACGGCCTTGATTTGGAGCGAACGCACAGCGGCAAATTCAAACTCGTCCACAGTTGCTGTGTGGCACGGCTATCTGGGTTGGTTGGTTGTGGCTCTGGGGGTGTTGCAGATCGTTTCAGCTTGGCTCAGAGGCACCAAAGGCGGACCAACGGACGCAAAAATCCGCGGCGACCACTATGACATGACCCGCCACCGCCTGTGGTTTGAAGCTCTGCACAAGGGCACAGGGTGGTTGGCAATTCTGTTGGCGATCCTGACGGTGGTCCTCGGGCTCATCGCTGCCGACGCGCCGCGCTGGATGCCGCTGGTGCTGGCGCTTTGGTGGGCAGGCTTGTTGGCGGTTGGCCTCTGCCTGGAGCGTACCGGACGTTGTATTGACACCTACCAAGCCATCTGGGGGCCAGCAATGAGGCATCCTGGCAACCAGCGACCGATCAATGGCTGGGGCATGCGCCGCCCGCTTGAACAACTTGGCAAAGATCGGAACAGTCGATGAACGGCCTTCAATTGAAGAACATCGTCAAGCGCTTTGGCGATGTCACCGTCGTGAAGCAGCTTGATCTGACGATTGCCGAAGGCGAGTTTGTCGTGCTGTTGGGCGAATCGGGCTGCGGCAAAAGCACCACGCTGCGCATGATTGCGGGGTTGGAAGAAGTCACCGAGGGCCGTATCTTCATTGGTGACCGCGATGTGACTGATCTGCACCCGATGGAGCGCGACATCGCCATGGTGTTTCAGAACTATGCGCTGTATCCACACATGGACGTGGGGCGCAACATGTCGTTCTCGCTCAAGATTGCGGGCGTGCCAGAGACGCAAGTCAAAGCCAAAGTGGCTGCAGCGGCGAAGATATTGAACATCGAGCATTTGCTCTCGCGCAAGCCCAAAGACCTCTCGGGTGGGCAGCGCCAGCGCGTGGCGATTGGCCGCGCCATCGTGCGTGAGCCCAAGGTTTTTTTGTTTGACGAGCCGCTCTCCAACCTGGATGCCAAGTTGCGTAGCCACATGCGCGCCGAGCTTGCCGTGTTGCATGAGCGGCTGGGCAAAACGACGGTTTATGTGACGCACGACCAGGTGGAGGCGATGACGCTGGCATCGCGCATCGTGATCTTCGACAAAGGCCAGATTCAGCAAGTTGGCACGCCGACCGAGGTGTTCAATCGGCCTGCCAATTTGTTTGTAGCGGGTTTTATTGGCACGCCGACGATGAATCTGTTTGAAGTAACGTGCCAGCAGGTTGATGGCAAGCTGCGATTGCACGGTGCCGGGATTGACTGGCTCGCTCCCGGCTGGCTTGCGCAAACCCAAGTCACATCAGGCCAATCACTCACGGTCGGCTTGCGGCCTCAAACCTTGCAAGTCGGCAGTGAGCTGCCAAATCAGTTGTCGATTCACGTCGATGTTGTCGAGTATCTGGGCACCGAAAGCCAGTTGGCAGGCCCCATGAGTGCCAGCGGTGGGCCGCGCTATTCGGCCATCGTGCCAGGCGATGCAAAACGCTTGGTGCGGCAAAAAATTGATTTGTGTTTTGACGCTGACTCGCTGCACGTGTTTGACCGTACATCAGGGCTCTCACTGAGGCCTTAGTTTCATTTTTTCGGACCCATTTTTTAACCAGGAGACTCTCCATGCTAGACCGCAGAACCCTCATCAAAAGCGCTGGTATCACCGTGTTCGGTGCGGGCTTGCCCGTCAGTGGTGCCATCGCGCAAAACCGCTATGCCAAGTACGCCGGCAAAAGCGTCACCATCAACATTCCGGCGCACCCGCATTACGATGCCATGGTCAAGCTCTTGCCCGAATTCACCAAAGAGACCGGCATCAAGGTCGAGTTAGACAAGCTGGCCATTGGTCGCCTGAAAGAAAAGCAATTGCTCGAGATGGCCAAGCCGCAGGGCGACTACGACCTGGCCTGCTATATCGTGATGTGGAAGGGCGAGTACGTTTCCAAAAACCTGGTGCAGCCGCTGGAGCCTTTCTTTGCCAACCCGGCACTGGCCGACCCGGCCTATGACATGAAAGACATCATCCCGATCTATTTGGAAAATCTGGGCATGGTCGGTGGCCCAAAAGGCTATCTGGGTGGCCCAGGTGCCAAGTTGTACGGCTTGCCCTACGGTGCTGAAACCTCGGTGCTGGCGTATCGCCGCGACGTTTTTTCCAAGCTCAACCTCAAAGTGCCTGAGACGTATGACGACTTCAGCAAGGCGCTGAAAGTACTCAAAGACCAGTCGGGTATGGGCGCCCTCACCTCACGCGGGCAAGCCGGCCACCAGTGCGTGCATGCTTGGCTTTTGCACCTGAACCCGATGGGCGGCAGCGTGTTTGACAACGAGTGGAAGCCGCGCTTTAACGACAAGGCCGGTATTGCCGCACTGAAGTTTTTGCAAGATGTCGTCGCCACTGGCCCCGCAGGCATTCCTGGCTTTGGCCAGGGCGAGGCCAACACCGCCTTCTTGCAAGGCCAAGCGGCAATGTACTTGGACTCAACGTCGTTTGCAGGTGTGGTGAACGACCCCACGCGCAGCAAAGTGGTGGGCAATGTGAGCTGGGCGCTGCACCCCAAGGGCGTGAAGCGCGCATCCCAATCCGGCGGCTTGGGTTTGACGATTCCCAAAAATGCCAAGAACGCCGATGCCGCCTTTTTGCTGATGCAATGGCTCACCTCCAAAGCACAAGATCAGGCTGTGACACGGCTGGGCGGCGCACCAATGCGCAACTCCACCATGGCCAACGCCGACCTGGTGCGTCAGTACCCCGAGTTCGTGGTCTTCAAAGAGGCGCTGCAATATTCCAACCCCGATTGGCGCCCGATCATCCCGGTTTGGGATCGCATCAACGTGCAGGCGCTGGGCGTTGGCATCTCGGAGGCGTTGACGGGCAAGAAGAGCGCGGAGGATGCGCTCAACGGCATGGTGCCGCAGGTGAACGCGATCATGCGCGAAGCCGGCTACAAGGTCTGATTCCTTTTCGAATCAACGCACACCGCTCATGCGCACCTCCCGCTGGACACTCGCTCTCTACCTCGGCCCTGCCGTGCTGGTGATGGCGGCTGCGTGCCTGTACCCCGTTTTGACCGCGTTCCAGCTCGCGGGCTACAAATGGGAGATGGGCACGCCGTGGGAGAGTGCGCAGTGGGTGGGTTGGGCGAACTTTGTTTCGGCGTTCAGCAATGAGCAGGTGTGGTCGTCGCTTTGGACCACGCTGCTGTTCGCGGCGGTGTGCGTCAGCGCAGAGATGGTGCTGGGCATCGCGCTGGCGCTGGCGCTGGAGCACCCGGTGCGTGGCATGGCAATTTTCAGGACGATTTTTATTCTGCCGATGATGATCGCACCCATCGCCGTCGGCCTGGCGTGGCGCTACATGTTCGATGCGCAGTTTGGTTTGATTAACGCGGTGCTGGGCCTGTTTGGCATCAAGGCAATGACTTGGCTGGCCGACCCCACACTGGCCTTCATCGCCATCGTGATTGCCGACATCTGGCAGTGGACACCGTTCGTCTTCATCATGATGCTGGCCGCGCTGGCGGGCGTGGACAGCGCCGTGCTGGAGGCCGCCCGCATTGACGGCGCGCGCTGGTGGCAGCAGATCTTCCTCGTCAAGCTGCCGATGGTGATGCACGTCATCGCCATCACGCTGATGATGCGGCTGATCGACGCTTTTCGCGTGCTGGAGGTGGTCTACGTGCTCACCTTTGGCGGGCCGGGCAACAGCACCGAGATACTGGCGCTTCATATTTACAAGACGGCCTTTGTGGGCCAGCAGATGGGTGTGGCGGCTGCCGTTTCGGTGTTGTTGCTGGTGGTGGTGGCAACACTGTCGTGGGGGGCATTGCGATTGTCCAACCCACTGAAGGATGTGAAGTGAAGCCCAGTGCGCCCTTGATGTTGGTGCACTACACCATGCTCGTCGTATTGGCGACGATGTGCCTCGCGCCGATCCTCGTCATTTTTGCCACCAGTTTGCGCACCCAAGTTCAGATTTTCTCCGAGCCGCTTAACTTCCTGTTCACTCCAACGCTGGCCAACTACCGCGCGGTACTGCAGGAAGATCGGTTGGAAGTCTATTTGGGCAACAGCTTATTCGTGGGCGTGATATCGACTGTTGTCACCCTGGTTTTGGGTTGCATGGCGGCTTACGGGCTGGCGCGTTTTCGCTTCAAAGGCCGCACCACGATTGCCTACACCAGCTTGCTGCTGCGCACCGTGCCGCTGGCGGTGCTGGCCATCCCGGTGTTTGTGATTTGGAACCAATGGGGCCTGGTCAACAGCTTGTGGGGCCTCATCCTGCTGTATGTCGCGGTCAATCTGCCCTTCACCATCTGGCTCTTATACGGCTTTGTGCTGCAAGTGCCGCTGGAGCTTGAAGAGGCCGCCGCGATTGACGGCTGCGGGCCGCTGCGCGTGTTCACCTCGGTCTTTTTGCCGCTGATGGCTCCTGGTTTGGCAGCAGCTTCCATCTTCACGTTTCGCATCGCCTGGAACGAATTCATCCTCGCCCTGGTGCTGACCGACCGCCACACGCGCACGCTGCCCGTGGCCGCGTCGCTCTTCATTACCGACATGGGCGTGGACTGGGGCAAGGTGATGGCGATGGGCAGCCTGATCGCCATTCCGCCGCTGATTTTCACGTTCATCGCAGCGCGGCAAATCATTGGCGGACTGACGGCGGGCGCCGTCAAAGGATGACGAAGAGATGACGCACGTATGATCAAAGCATGAGCTTTAAATCGCCAATGCTGCTGGTCGTGATGGGTGTATCCGGCTGCGGAAAATCAACGTTTTCTCAGGCGATTGGCGATGCGCTCGGACTGCAGGTGGCTGATGGCGATGACTTTCACGCAC
>JANOTO010000145.1:0-14528 GCA_031416395.1 Rhodoferax sp.
TCCATCTGCTCTAGGAACTCGCGTTTGCGAGTCCTTTTGACGTCCAGCTTGAGATCTAATGCGACTTGTTTCATGCTACGTATTTTATAGCCTTACCCAATTTCATACACGACTATTTGGGAGGTTATGCAGAGTTTCCCTTGGATGCTTCAAGCGTGCAAAGATGCTTGCGCCATAGTTCAGGGTGCCGCCAAAAAACGCAATTCGTAATAGAAATGTGGGCAGTTATGCATGACTGAAAAACCTTATGTTGGTGATATACCGGTATTGGAACTCAGCACCAACGAAGAAATCAATCCCCCCCTGTGACTTTCATCGAGCGGCTGAATACTTATCGTCCGCCAAGCAGAAAATGCTGTTTAACTTCAAGCGGTCAGCTTTGCTTTTGCTATAGCGACCGGAGCATAAGCACAAACCCGGAATAGCAAGGCGGTGGCAATGCATCACCGCTGCCCAATCTTCACATCCCCAAACACGCTCTGCGCCTCGCGCGGCAGGCCACGCCAGTACTGCGGGCTGGCAGTCACGGTGGCACCCAGGGCGGCAGCCGCTTCCCACGGCCAGCGCGGCTTGTACATCAGCGCGCGGGCCAGTGCGATCAAATCTGCATCACCGGCTTGCAGAATGTCTTCGGCTTGTTGTGGTTGGGTGATCAGGCCCACGGCGGTTGTGGTCATGCCGCTGGCTTTGCGGATGTGGCCGGCAAACGGCACCTGGTAGCCAGGCCCAATGGCAATCTTTTGCTGGGGTGATGAGCCGCCGGACGACACATGGATGAAGTCACAGCCCAGTGCCTTGAGGCGATGTGCAAATTCAATCGTCTGGGCCAGATCCCAGGCACCGTCTACCCAGTCCGTGGCAGATACGCGCATGCCCACCGGGCCAGCGAATGTCTGGCGCACGGCGGCAAAAACTTCCAGCGGAAACCGCATGCGGTTGTCCATACTGCCACCGTAGGCGTCGGTGCGCTGGTTGGCGATGGGTGACAGAAACTGGTGCAGCAAGTAGCCGTGGGCGCCGTGCAGCTCGATTGCTTCAATGCCGATGCGCTGTGCGCGCCGGGCGGCGGCTACAAACGCATCGCGAATGTGGGCCATGTCGTCCTCGGTCATGGCGGTCGGTGGAGCTTCCGCAGGCAATTGGGGCAGCGCAGACGGCCCCAGGGGCTGCCAGCCTCCCTGGTCGAGTCGAACCAGTTGTCCACCCTGCCACGGCACCGCACTGGACGCCTTGCGGCCCGCATGCGCGAGCTGAATGCAGACCGGCATCGGGGGTGCGAGCTTGCGCGCGCGATGCAGCATGTCGCCCAACGCCCTTTCGGTGCGGTCGTCCCACAAGCCGAGGCAGCCGTGGGTGATGCGCCCGGTCTCTGTCACACCGGTGGCTTCGATAGTCAGCATGCCTGCGCCGCTGTTGAGCAGGCTAGCCCAGTGCGCCAGATGCCAGTCGGTGGCCTCACCGCCCTGGGCCAGGTATTGGCACATGGGTGCGATGACGATGCGGTTGGCGAGCGCCACGCCACCGGTTGGGGACGGCAGGGTAAATGGGGTAAACAGCAGACTCACGCGGGCAACTTTCAAGGTGAAATAGGGCAGCGCCAAGTAAACGGCTCGCTGAAAACTAATTGTGTCATGGGGGCAAGATACCTGGCGCAGGTTTGCCGCAGCGCTGGTAGGACAATACACCCATGACCCTCACCGAACTCAAATACATCGTAGCCGTCGCCCGCGAGCGCCACTTTGGCAAGGCGGCGGAGGCTTGCTTTGTGTCTCAGCCTACGCTGTCGGTGGCGGTGAAGAAGCTCGAAGACGAGCTGGAACTCAAAATCTTCGAGCGCAACGCCAATGAGGTGACGGTGACCCCGCTGGGCGATGAGATCGTGCGTCAGGCGCAGAGCGTGCTGGAGCAGGCTTCCGCGATTCGCGATATTGCCAAGCGCGGCAAAGATCCGCTGGCGGGGCCGTTGAAGCTTGGCGTGATCTACACCATTGGCCCTTATCTGCTGCCGGATTTGGTGCGCCAGATGATCACGCACACTCCGCAAATGCCGTTGATGCTGCAAGAGAACTTCACCGTCAAACTGCTGGAGCTGCTGCGCACCGGTGAGATCGACTGTGCCATTTTGGCCGAGCCGTTCCCCGATGCAGGCTTGGCGCTGGCACCGCTTTACGACGAGCCGTTTTTTGCCGCTGTGCCCACTACCCACAAGCTGGCCAAACAGGCCACCGTATCCACCGAAGACTTGAAGCAGGAGACCATGCTGCTGCTGGGCACCGGCCACTGTTTCCGCGATCATGTACTGGAGGTTTGCCCCGAGTTCGCGCGTTTTTCCAGCAACGCCGAGGGCATCCGCCGGACGTTTGAGGGCTCGTCGCTGGAGACCATTCGGCACATGGTGGCGGCCGGCATGGGCGTGACGCTGGTGCCGCGCCTGTCCATTCCCGAAGAGGCGATACGGGCCAAGCCAGCGCGGCGAAAGGCCGAAGATGCCTTCGTCAAATACGTGCCGTTTGAGGGCGATCCACCCACGCGCCGCGTGGTGCTGGCGTGGCGGCGCAGCTTCACGCGCTACGAGGCGATAGCTTCCCTGCGCAACGCGATCTACGCCTGTGCGCTGCCGGGCGTCAAGCGCCTGTCGTGATCAGTTCGGGCAGCGGTGGTCAACGACAAAATCAAGCTCTATTTGCAGCTCATCCGCTGGGATCGCCCAGCCGGCTGGCTGCTGCTGCTGTGGCCTACTTTGAGCGCGCTGTGGGTTGCGTCAAACGGCTTTCCCGGCTGGCACCTGCTGACCGTTTTCACCTTGGGCACGATCCTGATGCGAAGCGCGGGCTGCTGCATCAACGACGTAGCCGACCGTGATTTTGACAAGCACGTCAAGCGCACCGCGCAGCGCCCAGTGACGCGCGGCGCGGTGTCGGTGCGCGAGGCGCTGATGCTCGGTGTCGTGCTTGCGCTGTTGGCGTTTGGTTTGGTGCTGACGACGAACGCAGTTACCATCGCTTGGTCGTTTGGCGCGCTGGCGATTGCGATTCTCTATCCGTATGCCAAGCGCTTTGTGTCGATGCCGCAGGCTGTCCTGGGTGTCGCTTTCAGTTTTGGCATTCCGATGGCGTTTGCAGCAGTGCAATCGCAAACGCCCCCCATTGCCTGGATTCTGCTGATCGGCAACCTGTTTTGGGTGTTGGCCTACGACACCGAATATGCGATGGTAGACCGCGACGACGACCTGAAAATCGGTATGAAAACGTCGGCCATTACCCTGGGGCGGCTGGATGTACCTGCGGTGCTGCTGTTTTATGCGATGTACTTGGTAATCTGGGTTTTAGCTCTCGTTCAATATAGAAATTTAGCTCTATTTATAGTAGCTATTGCGGTGGCTGGTTTGCAAATCATGTGGCACGCGTGGTTGATCCGTGATCGCTCGCGCGACGGTTGCTTCAAAGCATTTCGCCTCAACCACTGGGTGGGGTTTGCGGTGTTTGCGGGCATTGCACTGAGCCACGGATAAATGCCCGCACATCAATTGCCTCGTGCAATTGTCAAAAATAAGGAGCTTTCACATGCGTTTACCCAACCCCTACCGCCCCGAAGCTCAAGTTGTTTCGCAAGCCTTGAGCACCTTGGCCCGAGCTCTGGACTGGCCTGCCGCCGCCAAAGCCGCCACGCCGTGGGTGCACGCCGTGCGGCAAAACCCGCCGCCGTTTTGGGCGATGGAGAGCTTGCTGAAGGAGTACCCCATCTCCAGCGCCGAAGGCCTGGCCCTGATGCGCTTGGCCGAGGCGCTCTTGCGTGTGCCTGATGCTGAAACTGCCATTGCCCTCACCGCAGACCAGTTGGGCCGTGCCGACTTTGACAACGCGGGCGACAAAACGCTGGCACGCCTCTCCAGCACCGCGATTGCGATGAGCAAGAAGTTTTTGCCTGACGGTGACTCCAAGAGCGGCCTGTTCGCCAAGCTCGGCGCGCGCTCCGTGGTGGCCGCAACCCTTCGCGCCGTGCAACTGTTGGGCCGCCAGTTTGTGCTGGGTCAAACCATCAACGAGGCGATGGAAGAGGCCGCCAGTGCCAAGCGAAAAATCAAAAACCTGCGCTACAGTTTTGACATGCTGGGCGAAGGCGCGCGCACTGAGCGCGATGCCCAGAAGTACCTGGCAAGCTACCAGAACGCCATCAATTCCATAGCGACCACCGCTTCCAACAGCGTCGCGTGCGAGCACAATGACGGCATCTCCATCAAGCTCAGCGCTTTGCACCCGCGCTATGAGGACGCACAGCGCGAGCGTGTGATGCGCGAGCTCGTGCCCCGCGTGTGGGGCCTTTGTGAGCTGGCGGCCAAGGCCAATATCAACCTCACGATTGATGCCGAAGAGGTGGATCGGCTGGAGTTGTCTCTGGACGTGTTTGAAGCTCTGGCTGCCCAAGCGGCGCAACACTTCCCGCATTGGACGGGCTTCGGCCTGGCGATGCAAGCCTACCAGACACGCGCCTTGGCGTTGATCGAGCACATCACCGCCATCGCACGCCATCACAAGATTCGACTGATGTGCCGCCTGGTGAAAGGCGCGTATTGGGATGCCGAGATCAAGCGCACGCAAGAGCAGGGCTTGAGCGACTACCCGGTGTTCACCCACAAGCACCACACCGACGTGTCGTACCTCGCCTGCGCGCGGGCGCTGTTGGACGCGCCGGATGCGGTCTACCCGCAGTTCGCCACGCACAACGCGGCGACCATTGCGGCCATTTTGCAGATGAGCGCTAAAAGCGGTGCGAGTTTTGAATTGCAGCGCTTGCACGGCATGGGCGAGGGCGTCTACCGCGAGGTGCTGAAAAACCCGCTGATCGCCTGCCGTGTCTACGCCCCCGTGGGTGCGCACAAAGACTTGCTGGCCTACCTGGTGCGTCGCCTGCTGGAGAACGGAGCCAACTCATCGTTTGTGCATCAGCTCTCTGATGAATCGGTGGGCATGCAGGATTTGCTGATTTCCCCATTGCGACTGGAGCCGGAACCCTCATTGCCATTGCCGATTGCGCTGTTTGGCGACCTGCGCAAGAACAGCGTGGGGCTTGATTTGACAGTCGCCACCATGCGCGAGCCCTTGCTGGCGGCGTTTCGAGCGGCCGTCG
Organism: Rhodoferax sp.; assembly: GCA_031416395.1. Lineage (GTDB taxonomy): Bacteria > Pseudomonadota > Gammaproteobacteria > Burkholderiales > Burkholderiaceae_C > JANYCG01. The sequence continues at coordinate 5,128 of JANOTO010000145.1, forward strand.
TGCCCGCAGTATCGGTGTTCGATGCCAGCCAAGCTGCAAACGCGCTGCAGATCAGCAAAAAAAGCTTTTTAACATGGCAAAAAACCGACGTCGCCGACCGGTCAGCCATCCTGCGCACGAGTGCCGATGCCTTGGAGGCGCAGTTACCTTACTTCTGTGCCCTGCTGGTCAAAGAAGCCTTCAAAACATGGGGCGATGCGGTGAGCGAGGTGCGCGAGGCGGTGGACTTTTTGCGCTATTACGCGAACGAGGCCCAGCGCATCATGAACCCGATCAACCTTCAGGGGCCGACGGGCGAATCCAATGAGCTGCGCCTGATCGCGCGTGGCCCGTGGGTGTGCATCAGCCCGTGGAATTTTCCCCTGGCGATTTTCATGGGCCAGGTGGCGGCGGCTTTGGCCACGGGCAACACGGTGCTGGCCAAGCCGGCTGAGCAAACGCCGGGGGTGGCGATGGCAGCCGTCAAGTTGATGCATGCGGCAGGCGTGCCCGAAGGTGCATTGCAACTGCTGCACGGCCCCGGCGACACGGTGGGTGCGGCGCTCGTGGCGGCGCAGGGCGTGGCGGGTGTGGTGTTCACCGGCTCGACCCAAGTCGCCAAAATCATCAACCGGGCGTTGGCCGCCAAAGACGGCCCCATCGTGCCGTTGATTGCCGAGACCGGCGGCATCAACGCCATGCTGGTGGACAGCACCGCGTTGCCCGAGCAAGTGGCCGATGCCGTGGTGCAAAGCGCCTTCAGAAGCGCTGGCCAGCGTTGCTCGGCCCTGCGCCTGCTGTGCGTCCACGAGACCATCGCCGACCACGTGATTGAGATGATTCAAGGTGCCGCGCAAGAGTTGATGTGTGGCGACCCGGCGCTGCTGGCGACCGATGTCGGCCCGGTGATTGATACCGAGGCGTTCGGCGGCATACAAAAACATCTGGCACGCTTGAAGTCTGAGTCGAAGCTGCTGGTGATCTCTGCCAAAACCATGCCTAACGGCCCGGCCAACCTGATCCCGCCGCAAGCCTTTGAAGTCAAGTCCATCGCCGACATGAAGGCCGAGATCTTCGGCCCGGTGCTGCACATCCTGCGCTGGGGCGGTGACCCGCACACGGTGATCGACGAAATCAACGCCCTGGGCTACGGTTTAACGCTGGGCATCCAAACCCGCATCGACTCCCGCGCGCTGGCCCTCGCCCGCGCGGCGCATGTGGGCAACGTCTACATCAATCGCAACCAGATTGGTGCCGTGGTGGGCGTGCAGCCCTTTGGCGGCGAAGGTTTGAGCGGCACCGGGCCCAAAGCAGGCGGGCCGCATTATCTGTACCGCTTTTGCGCCGAGCAGACGGTCACCATCAACACCACGGCAGCGGGCGGTAACGTGCAGTTGCTGGCTTGACTCCATGGACTGTTCCGCTGCAACCACTATATTAATCATAGCTAAATGTGCATATAAAACGAGAGCTGGAGGCGAAATTTGTTCTGTTTCTCGATAAATTTGGTGAAAATTACCCGAAATTAACCCTCAGGTTAATTTCGGCGGACTTTAGAATCAGCAGTTCCATGTTGCGCCCACAAGCATCCGCCAATTCCGATACCTCGCCAAGTACGCAGCCCTTCACATGGCTGGTGGGCAGCAAGCGCTTTCAGCGCAGCATCCTGACCTACTGGGTCGAGGTCAACACGGTTTACGTGCTGCTGATTGGCTTGCAGTGGTATGCCGTGTCCGCAAGCCTGGCCACAGTGGCAGATGCCCAATTGATGTCAATCTACCTGGCCGTCAACGCGATTGGTTTTTACATCGCCCAACGCAGCGGCTGGAGTATGCGCTTTGCCGACCCGGCGCTGACCATGCCGCAGATGATTTTTGGCCTGGTCGTTATTTTCATGGCCTATCTGGCCAACTCCCGTTTTCACGGCATGATCTTGCTCCTGATCGCGCTCGTTTTGGTGGTGGGCGCGCTGACCCTTTCGCCGCGCGACTGCCGCTGGATGGGCTTGATTTCGCTGGTGGGGCTGGCCGTCACCATTACGGTTGCGGTGACGCAGCGCCCGGCCCAGTTCGAGCTGGGTGAACAGCTCATTGTCTATATGTTTTCGGTGATCATTCTGGCCTGCGTGGCTGAGCTGGCCGCGCGTATCAGCGCCATTCGCAGCGAACTGAAAGGCCAGCGGCGCGAGTTGAAAAAAGCCTTGACCGAAAACCAATGGCTGGCCGGGCGCGATGAGCTCACGGGCCTCTCCAACCGCCGTCGCGCGCTGGAGCTGTTGGCGTACGAAGAGCGCCGCGCCGTGCGCCAGCCGGTCGATGCCTGCATTGCCATGATTGATCTGGACTTGTTCAAGGCCGTCAACGACAAGCACGGACATGGTGCGGGCGACGATGTGCTGCGTACCTTCGCACGCCACGCCGGCACGGTGCTGCGCGAAGCCGACATTCTGGCCCGCTGGGGCGGCGAGGAGTTCTTGCTCTTGATGCCCAACACCTCCAAGGCCGAGGCGGAGCGCGTGATCAAGCGCCTGCGCGATATTTTCAGCCGCGCTGGTCAATGGCATTGGAACCCCGACCTCGTGGTGACGTTCTCGGCTGGCCTTACGACGCAGCGCCACGGCGAGACCAGCGAAGTGACGATCACCCGTGCTGACGAAGCGCTGTATCGCGCCAAAGCGCGTGGGCGCAATTCGACAGTGTCTGAGTGGTCAACACTGATAGCTTGATACTTTTCCAAGGCGTTGCTAATTCAGTAGCAAAGTTCTCAACATCCACGGCCTGCTTACATTTTGTCGACTGTTGCAGTGCTACAAAAAATGTATCAAACGCAAGCAGAATGTATCGCAGGAAACAGCAGGCAAAAGTGCTTGGTGGATCACTTTTGCTGGGGTGAAATAGAACTCCTTTCAACTTGAACCGGAGTTCAATAATGACACCTATCCAGCGCAGTACGGCCCGCAAATTTCTCACCCAAGCAGCCGCCATCGCAGTTCTGGCCACCACCAGCAGCGTGTGGGCCCAAACGACCCCCCCGGCAGGTAGCGCTGCCCCATCCGCCAAATCGAAAGAGATGATGGCCGCCTTTGCCAAGGCCGACATCAATAACGACGGCAAGCTCGACATGGTGGAGGCCGAAGGCGTGCCCGGCTTGGTGGCCCGTTTCAAGCAGGTCGATGCCGACGGTGACGGCATGGTCAGCAAGGCCGAGTTTGAGAAGGCTGTGAACTAACTGAAGCGGCCGTGATGTAAAGATCCGCTGAACACCCGTCAAGCACGGGTTATCAACAGCGGGGCGGGCCTGCGAGTTGCGATCACGCGACTTGCAGGCCCGTTTCTTTTTGAGAAAATCACAGCGTATTCATCGGGAGGGAGGGTTTCTCCCGGCGGTTGGCGTCGGGCTGCGGCACTCGAAGCATGCGAACATTGGCGCGAATCCCATCGCAAAAATTCCACGTTGCATCAAATGCTCAAACGCTCATGCGCACTTCTTTCTTTTGCCATATTCAACGGGCTCGCGCTGGCGCAAACGCCCGCCACATTGCCGAAGGTGGAAGTCATCAGCACCTCGCCCCTGCCCGGGCTGGGCCAGTCACGCAACGAGATCGCAGCACCCGTGCAAAGTGCCAAAAGCCGTGACGTGGAAGCCAGCGGCGCGCTGGATTTGAGCGATTTCATGAACCGGCGCCTGGGCAGCGTGCATGTCAATGAGATGCAGGGCAACCCGCATCAGGTCGACATCAACTACCGCGGCTACACCGCCTCGCCGCTCTTGGGCACGCCGCAAGGTTTGTCGGTCTACATGGACGGCGTGCGCATGAACCAACCGTTTGGCGATGTCGTCAGTTGGGACTTGATTCCGCGCGGTGCCATTGCCAGCCTGACCTTGATGCCCGGCTCCAACCCGCTGTTTGGCCTGAACACGCTGGGCGGTGCGTTGGCTGTGCAAACCAAAGATGGCCGAAGCAGCCCCGGCACGTCGCTCACTTTGAGCGCAGGCAGCCACCAGCGCCGCGCGGTCGAGTTTGAGCATGGCGGCTTCAATGACAAAGGGTTGAACTGGTACGTCAACGCCAACCTGTTTGGTGAGCGCGGTTGGCGCAACGATTCACCTTCCGATGTGCGGCAGATTTTTGGAAAATTGGGCTGGCTAAACGACCGAACTGATATCAGCCTGACGCTGGCGCATGCCGACAACCAGCTCATCGGCAACGGCCTGCAAGAGCAAAGTATGCTCGCGCGTGATCTCGCCAGTGTCTACACGAAGCCGGATGAAACCCGCAATCGCTCGAGCCTCTTTAACTTGGTGGCCCGCCACAGCTTGAGTGATCGGTTGCAGTTCTCGGGTAACCTTTACTACCGGAACATCAACAGCGCGACGTTGAACGGCGACATCAACGAAGCGGCACTGGGTCAGTCCGTGTACCAGCCCAGCGCGGATGATCAAGACGCGCTGACGGCGGCGGGCTTCACTGGCTTTCCCACGGCAGGTGCCAGCGCTTCGAACACGCCTTTTCCCTTCTGGCGCTGCATTGCTCAGGGTTTGCAAAACGACGAGCCCGCCGAGAAGTGCAACGGTTTGATCAACCGCACGCAGACCGCCCAACTTAACTACGGAATCTCGGGTCAGTTGAGCGGCACAGGTCTGCTTTGGGGCCAACGCAATCAGTGGATGCTGGGTGGGGCCTTCGATGCAGCCCAAGTCGATTTCTCGCAAAGCACGCAACTGGGTTACCTCAATGCAGACCGCAGCATCACGGGCATCGCGTCATTCGGCGATGGCGTGACGGGCGGCGTGGTGGACGATGCGCCGTTTGATACCCGCGTCAAACTCTCAGGCCGCAGCCAGACCTGGAGTGTTTTTGGCAGCGACACGCTCTCGCTGCTGGGTGACACACTGCACCTCACGCTTTCGGGCCGCTTCAACGCCACGCGCATTGAAAACCGTGACCTGATTCACGCTGACGGCGACCCGGCTTCGTTGAGTGGCGACCACCGCTTTGAGCGCTTCAACCCGGCGCTGGGCATCACCTACAGCCCTATAAGCTCACTGCCACGCGCGCTCAACATGTACGCGGGCTACAGCGAAAGCAGCCGCGCACCCACCGCCATTGAGCTGGGCTGCGCCAACCCCGAGCAGCCCTGCAAACTGCCCAACGCGATGGCCGGCGACCCGCCGTTGAACCAAGTCGTGACGCGCACGCTGGAGCTGGGTTTGCGTGGTAACACCGTGGGTGGCATCCAATGGAACGCGGGCGTGTTTCATGCCGAAAGCCAGGACGACATTTTGTTTGTGGCCGACAACCAAGCCGGATTTGGCTACTTCAAGAATTTCGGAAAAACCCGTCGCCAAGGCCTGGAGCTGGGGCTTAGTACCCAGTTCAGCGCCAAGCTCGGCACATTCAACGTCGGCGCGCAATACACCTGGCTGAATGCGACCTACCAAAGCGCAGAAACCGTCAACGGCAGCAGCAATAGCAGCAACACCAGCGCGGCAGACGGCGCGCCGGGGCTTGATGGCACGATCAACATCCGCCCTGACGACCGCATTCCGCTGGTGCCCGATCAGATGCTGAAAGTCTTCGCGGACTACTCGCCGTCGTCCAACATCACGCTGGGGGCCAGCATGATTGCAGTGGCAGGCGCCCTGGCGCGTGGCAACGAAAACGCCGCCCATCAGCCCGACGGTACCTTCTACCAAGGTGCGGGCCGATCAGCCGGGTACGCGGTGTTCAATTTAAGCGCCAACTACCGAATGGCTTCGCAGTGGCAATGGACAGCGCAAATCAACAACCTGTTTGACACCCGCTACAACACGGCAGCGCAGCTCGGAGCCAGTGGGTTTGCTGCGAATGGCAACTTTCAGGCGCGGCCTTTTGGTGGGTCTGCCCAAGCGGGATATCCCCTACAACACTCAACGTTTTATGCGCCGGGTGCGCCGCGCGCGATCTCGGTGGCGTTGAAGTACGTGTTTCGCTGACGCCGTATTTTGCTATTTTAAGTATAGCATTTTATGCAATAAGTACGAGAGCTAGAGGCCTGCAATACTATAAATTCAGGTCAAAATCCGGATTAAAGCAGATAAATTAACCCACAGGTTCATTTTTACTGCTCTGGAGCGATACGCAAGTAGCTGGCAAAACGCGGCTTGCCGCTGGGTGTCACGTCACGAAAGGTGTAGGTCACGATGGTGCCGACAGCCGGTGGGCGTTTGCGCTCTTCGTCGCTCAAGCCGGTGCCCAGGCGGAAGCGCTGACCGTCTGCCGCGCGCACCTCCAGCGCGCCGGTCATGCCTGCGTACTTGCCTTTGCCCGGCACGTGGCCGATCACCTCGGCTTCAGCGTCCGCCAGGCTTTTGTATTTGAGCAGCACGTCGCTTCGCCCGGTGGTGTACGGCGCGCTCGCCAAGTGCAGCATCAAGCCTTCGCCACCCGCCGCGTTCACAGCTTTCAGCCGATCACGCAACACCGCCAAGGTAGGAATGCGGAACTGTTCAACTCCTTGCAACTGGCTCCACGCCGCACCCCGCACCACCAGTTTCAGCAGCGCCGCCCGCTCTGCAAAGGTGCCCGTGCCTTGCGGCAACTCAAACACCATGTACCTGACCTGCTCCCACTCAGCATCGATGGGTTGGGCTTTGCGCACAATGCCCGACAGCACATCAAATTTGCCCCGTCCCAGCCACAACTCACCGTCTAACGGCGTTCTGGGAAGTTTGGCCAGAAACCACGCGGGTGCCGAAATCGTTCGCCCACTGCGAAAGCGCAAGGTGCCGCCATCCCAAAGCGCCCGCACGCCATCGAGCTTTTCGCTGATCATGTATTTGGACGGGTCAAAATGCACTGGCGCGTTGACGGCCAGCAGCACATCGGCCCCGGTTTTGGCCATCAGCGTCGGCGCAAACCCCAGACTGGCGCCCAGCCCAGCGTACAGAGCCAGCATTTGGAGATGGAAAGCGCGGCGGTTCAAGGTCATGGGGCTGGAGTTGTTGTTGGGCAAACAATCGTATCAGGCGCCGGGACGCAACCCATCTTCCGTCACGCAAATCGTCACGCAAACACCCGCTGCGCGTGCAAGCCCAGCCCGGTCGCCACGCTGGCAAAGCGGTCGCCCCGCACCACGGTTGCGGTAGGAAAGCACTGCGCGATCCGCGCGGCCAGAGCGGGCAGGCCCGTGGAGCCACCCGTGAAGTAAAGCGCTGTCACCTGCTGCTGCGACACCCCGGCCTGGCGCAGCGTTTCTTCTGCGGCGCGCGCAATGCGATTCAGATCATCGTCAATCGCGGCGATCACATCTGCCTCCTGCGCGATCACCTGCAAGCCCGCCTCCAGCTCAGCCAAGTCAATGGTGATGCTGCTGGCGGTCTCCGCTATTTTGATTTTGGCCGTCTCGGCCCGTGCAATCAGCCCGTGGCCCAGCCGCTGGGTCAACACACGAAGCAGGCGCTTGTGATGGCGCGGGTCGGCGTAAAACGTCTTCATCTGCGCCAGCTCCAGCAAGCGCGCGGGGCCATAGGTAGTGTTGATCAAATGCCAGGTGGCGAGGTCAAAATAAATTTTGCTCGGCACCGCGCGCCCCGTGGGGCCTAGGCTGCCATAGCCGCAAGTCGGCAAAATTTGCTTGAGCTCAATGCGGCGGTCAAAGTCGGTTCCAGCGATGTGCACGCCGTGGTTGGCCAGAATGTCGTCTTTGCGCTCCACGCGGTCGCGCCGCTTGGGGCCGACGCGCACCAGAGAGAAGTCAGACGTGCCGCCGCCAATGTCGGCGACCAGCACCAATTGTTCGTCGTGGATGCCGCTCTCAAAATCCAGCGCGGCGGCTATTGGCTCAAACTGGAAGCTGATGTCCTCAAAGCCGACGTTTCGCGCCGCTTTGGCCAATGCCGCTTGTGCTGCGGCATCGCGTTTCGGGTCGTCGTCTACAAAAAAGACGGGTCGGCCCAACACAACGCGCGACAGTGGTTTGCCAACATCACGCTCCGCCATGGTCTTTAGATGGTGCAAGTAGCCACCCACGACATCGAGGTACGCCACGGCCCGGCCTCCACCCACGTCAGTCGTTTGGGTCGCCAAAGTCGAGCCCAAAATGCTCTTCATGGAGCGCATCAGACGCCCGTCAAACCCTGCAACGTAAGCGCCCACTGCGGCTCGGCCATATTGAATAGTGGGGTCTTCATGGCCTGCAAGACCTTCTATGGAGTAGAAAGCAGCGGTGGGCATGGTGCGGTAACCGGGCTCCAGCTCCACCAGGCGCACGCCTTGTTTTTGAGGCAAAGCAATCGCGGAATTGGAGGTGCCGAAGTCAATAGCGCAGACAGAGGTCATTCAGCGTACGGTGTTGGTCGGAGGTGAATCAAGATGCAAACCGGGGCGGGATTGCCAAAAACCGCCCGCCTGTTATACTAGAAGGCTTTTCGGAATTTGCCGAAGGACGAGCATTTTGCACGAACTTGCTCGGTCTGTGCCACTGCTCTATGCCGTTGCATTGGGCAGCAAAGCAGAATTTTCCATCTCAAACGTTTAGGGACGTTTTTTAATTTATGCCAACCATCAACCAGCTAGTGCGTCAAGGCCGTGAGGTCGAGACCATCAAGTCGAAGAGTCCTGCCATGCAGAACTCTCCGCAGCGCCGGGGTGTGTGCACACGTGTGTACACCACGACGCCTAAGAAGCCCAACTCCGCTCTTCGTAAAGTCGCCAAAGTGCGCTTGACCAACGGTTTCGAGGTTATTTCTTACATCGGCGGTGAAGGCCACAACCTGCAGGAGCACTCGGTGGTGCTGGTGCGCGGCGGTCGTGTCAAGGACTTGCCGGGTGTGCGTTACCACATCGTGCGCGGTTCACTCGATTTGCAAGGCGTGAAAGACCGCAAGCAGTCGCGTTCCAAGTACGGTGCCAAGAAGCCAAAGGCCAAGTAAATGGACCTGAGCCAAAGGCCCATAAGTCCTGGTTCGAAAAAGCAAAAGGTGTTGTCTCCCGCGTGGCGCGGTGATGCAACGTAGTGACCCGCTGTTGGGTCGAGTAAGTAAAAACCAAAATGGTTTTTGCGGTGTCTGTTAAAGATGCCAACTGAAGCAATTAAGAGGTGAAAAAATGCCACGTCGTCGCGAAGTCCCTAAACGTGAAATCCTGCCGGACCCCAAATTCGGCAATGTCGAGTTGTCAAAATTCATGAATGTCATCATGGAAGGCGGGAAAAAGGCTGTGGCCGAGCGTATTATTTACGGTGCGCTTGAGCAGATCGAAAAGAAGACCCCCGGCAAAGACCCGGTGGAAGCCTTCACCAAGGCCATCAACCACGTCAAGCCGATGGTCGAGGTGAAGTCCCGCCGTGTCGGTGGTGCCAACTACCAAGTCCCCGTTGAAGTGCGTCCAGTGCGTCGTTTGGCTTTGTCCATGCGTTGGATTAAAGAAGCGGCGCGCAAGC
>JANOTO010000146.1:0-4679 GCA_031416395.1 Rhodoferax sp.
CGGGAAGATGGATTGCGTCACGCGCACGTGGGTGAGTGCATCGTTCATCTTGCGCAGCGCGGTGAGCTGCATGCCACAGGCCGTGGGCTCCACGCTGATCTCGGGCTGGTTGAACTCGCGCATGATGCGAGTCATCGGCCATTGCTCACCCTGCACGTTGCCTGCGCTGCTGGAGCGGAACTGCCGCCCCGCTGCATTGCTACCCGTGTCAACGAGCGATTCGTCGTTGAAAAAGACATGCAAGAAGGAGGGATGTGCTGGGTCGATCCCGACCTCAAACGCCTGCAGCCAGTTGCAATTCCACAGGCCTTTGAAGGCGAAGCTGTGGCTTGCCGGGGCAGCAAAGCAGTCGAAGTTGGGAAAAGGCGGCGGTGTGCTGTTTTCAGGCCCGAGCCACGCAAACAGTACGCCGCTTTTTTCCATCAACGGGTAGCTGCGCTGCTTGATGCGATCACACATGCGGTTGCTGGCAGGCTCGGCGGGGGTTTCCAGGCACTGGCCGTTCACCGCAAACTTCCAGCCATGAAACGGGCAGCGCAGGCCACCACCTTGCTCGATGCTTTCGCGCCGTCCAAACGATAAGTCCGCACCGCGATGCGGGCAATCGCGATCCAGCAGTCCGAATGCCCCTGACGCGTCCTTGAACAGCACCAAGTCCTGGCCTAGCACACGCACGGCCTTCACCGGGCGCTCCGCCATGTCGGGCGACAGTGTTGAATCAAACTCATCGACCAGCGCCACTGGTTGCCAGTAGTGGCGCATCAGCTTGCCGCAAGGCGTGCCGGGGCCAATGCGGGTGATCAGTTCGTTTTGCTCTGCTCTCATCGTGACCTCGTTCTAGCCGGAGTCCGATGACCGAAAAAATTCAGCCCAAAGCTCCTGCCTGAAGTCTACTATTTGCGAGGTGCCGCCGGGCTGATTGCCGAACTCTTGGCGGCTTCGTGCGATGCACGCATTCGCTTGGCGCGTTTCATCACAGGCCTTAACCACAGAAACTGGGTGAGCACGTAGCCTGTGCACGCGAGCATCAATGCCAAGACGGGCAGGCCCACTATCAGCGGCCAGCCCATGGCTTTCACCCACGTCATCAGGGCCTCGAAAAAACTGATACCACCGTTGCCGCCGCTCCACGGCGGAATGTTGTGCACGCCGGGCAACACCGCGTCACCCAGATGGAACGCCACGACATACAGTGGGATGATCGTCAGCGGATTGGTGAGAAACGTCGCCACCACACCGGCGATGATGTTGCCGCGAAACAGGATGCACAGCACGCTGGCCCCCAGCACCTGAAGCGGCCCCGGAATCAGCCCGCAAAACAGGCCAAAGGCGATGCCCCTGGCCATCGGATGCCGGGTGAACGAAAACACATCGTGCCCATCAAGCCAGTTCTTCATCCAGGCAAGGCCAGGTCGGTCAAATTCGCTGAGCACGCGAGGCTCCAAAGAGCGCAGCCAAGTGCGAATGGTCATGGGTCCATCATAAGGGCAACGCGTTGCAGGTATGTGTCCTAGCCGCGTGCCACGGATTTAGTTTTGCGCGTCGCGTAGAGCGATGCTGCCATGGAGCTTGCAATCAACGCCGCCGTCACGCCCAGGGCGATGCCGATCGGTATCTTGTAGAAATCAATGAGCAGCATCTTGGTGCCAATGAAGATCAACACCAGCGCCAGTCCATAAGCCAGCAGGTGGAAGCGATCAGCCAGATCCGCCAGCAGAAAGTACAGCGCCCGCAGACCCAAAATGGCAAAGATGTTGGCCGTCAGCACGATGAAGGGGTCACTGGTGATGGCGAAGATGGCAGGAATCGAGTCCACTGCAAAAATGATGTCGGTTGCGCCAATCAGGATCAGCACCACAAAAATCGGGGTGAAGTGTTTGACGCCATTGAGCATCACAGTCAACTTCTCACCGTTGAACTGGGTGGTGATTTTCATGTGCTTGCGCAGAAACTTCAGCACCGGGTTGGCTTCAATATTGGGCTCCTTGCCAGCGGCAAGCCACATCTTGATGCCGGTGACGACCAGGAACGCGCCAAAAACATACAGCAGCCAATGGAAGTGCGCCAGCAGCCAGGCTCCCACCAGAATGAGGATGGCCCGCAGAATGATGGCACCAATAATGCCGATGATGAGTGCGCGCTTCTGAAACTCTGCGGGAACTGCAAAGTAGGTGAAGATCATCAAGAAAACAAAGATGTTGTCGATCGACAGGCTTTTCTCCACCAGGTAGCCGGTCACGAACTCCATCGACACCCGATTGGCCACGTCGCCGCCCTGTGTGCTGTTGAGGTACCACCAAAGCATTGCCGCAAACACGAATGACAGCCCGAACCAGATGGCGCTCCAGACCAGGGCCTCTTGGGTCGTCACCTTGTGCGCGCCCTGCTTTTCCATCACCAGCAGGTCTACCGCAATCGCGATGACCACGAATACCGCAAAGCCAGCCCACATCCACCAAGTACCGATTGTTGTGATTGAATCCATTATTTCCTCGCCAAGCGTTGTATGTAACTTAAGCGAAGGTCTTGCCGGATGGTGGTGGCGCGCGGTGCAGGTCTGCATAGCTGGCTGGCACTATCCGCCGGTACCGGATCTCCCGTGCGCCATGGTGGCGCAAGATGTCACGTGTTGACGATACCGACGCGGGAGCTACTCCCCTTCATCGATTTGAATTCTCGCATCCAGGGCCCACCACACATGGATTGTGAGGGATTGCGTGGCGGCTTTGATGTCGCACTGACGCGACATCCCGTAAACCAGAAGGTCAACCCGAGATTTTCGCCCTGCATCACCAGCATGGCGCCCACGCCATGGCGGGCGAGTTGCTGAAGACCCTCAAAGACAGTGGCATCTGGACTCACCTGAAAGAGTTAGGAATCACGCCGCTTTAAAAGTTCACTGACTGGTTTTATGGGAGGTCTCCTGGGGTGTCGGCTATTCTGGCAAACTAGTATGCGAAACATGTCAATGCACACAGCACTTCAAACCAGATTGCGCTTGTGAATTCACCTGCTCACGCGCCACACCTTTTTTTGCGACCATGACTGAACATCTCTCACTCTCTTCGCTGCCCTTGTTCCCGCTGGGCTCTGTGCTGTTCCCGGGCGGTCTGCTGCCATTGCGGATTTTTGAGGTGCGTTACCTGGACATGATTGGCAAGTGCCACAAACATGGCGTGCCGTTTGGCGTGGTGTCGCTGATTGAAGGCTCGGAGGTACGCAAACCCGCCACTGCCTCCAACGACGCTCCAGCTGGCCAACCGTCTGGCGATGGCTTTGCGGTGGAGGTGTTCAACACCGTGGGGACGCTGGCGCTGATCAGCGAGTTCTCTGCGCCTCACCCCGGCTTGATGATGGTGCGCTGCACCGGGCAGCAGCGCTTCACCATCACGCGGCGCGAGAAGCTCAAGCATGGCTTGTGGGTGGCTGATGTGAACTGCGTACCGGATGACCAGACGATTACCATCCCAGACGACCTCAAACCCGCCGCCGATGCGCTGGGCGGGGTGATCAAAGCCCTGCAATTGCGTGCGATGCCGGCAGACGAGATGCCCATGCTGCCGCCTTACCAGCTCGAAGACTGTGCCTGGGTGGCCAACCGCTGGTGCGAGCTGCTACCCATGCCGCCCGATGCCAAGCAGCGCCTGATGGCTTTGGACAACCCGCTGGTGCGCCTGGAACTGGTGAGCGACATGCTGGCCCGCGCTGGGATTGTGAAATAAGCACGGATGCTCGCGTGACAGCTTGCCGAGTGTGGTTGCGTAAAATAAACGCTGCCATCTTGCCGTTTTCTCACAATATTTAAATGACCTCATCCTCTTCAAAAAAAGCTGCTGCATCGCCCCAGCGCATCCGCTTCGCATTTATCCGCTCGTGCTGGCACGACGACATCGTCAACCAAGGGCGTGACGCTTTTTTGGCGGAGATGAAACGCCTGGGTGTGGCCGCCGAGGCGATTGACCTGCTGGAAGTACCTGGCGCGTTTGAGCTGCCGCTGTTGGCCAAGCGGTTGGCAAGCTCGGGCGGCTACGCGGCCATCGTTGCCTGCGGCTTTGTGGTCAATGGCGGCATTTATCGGCACGAGTTTGTGGCCGAGGCGGTGGTCAGCGGCTTGATGAGCGTTCAGCTTGAAACCGATGTGCCGGTACTTTCCGTGGTGCTCACGCCCATGAATTTTCATGACTCGCAGGAGCACCAGCGGTTTTTCGCCGAGCACTTCGTGGTCAAAGGCACCGAGGCGGCGCGCGCCTGCATGCAAACCGTCGCCACCTTGCAGGCGGCGCGGGCCTTGATGCAAACCCATTCGGGGTTATCCTTTCAGGCTTAGTTCACTCTGCGCCCTTCACTCTGCACTTGGACATGAAACTCTACAACTACTACCGCTCCAGCGCCGCCTTTCGCGTGCGTATTGCCTTGGAGATGAAGGGCCTCAAGTACGAGTACATCGCCATTCATCTTGCGAAGGGCGAGCAGCTCAAAAGCGAGTTTGGCGACATCCTGCCTGACGAGATCGTGCCGGTGCTTGAGTTGGAGACTGAGGCGGGCATTCAGCGGCTGAGCCAGTCGATGGCGATCGTTGAGTATTTGGACGAAACCCATCCCGCCAGCCCGCTGCTGCCCGCTGATGCAATCGGTCGCGCTCAGGCGCGGGCACTGGCGCAATCGGTCGCGTGCGAGAT
>JANOTO010000147.1:0-2436 GCA_031416395.1 Rhodoferax sp.
TGCTGGACATGTTCACCATCCGGCATTACAAAAAAGACTTCAGCAACCTCACCGTGGCCATTGTGGGCGACGTGCTGCACTCGCGCGTGGCGCGCTCAGACATCCATGCCTTGACCACGCTGGGCTGCGCCGAAGTGCGCGTGGTCGGCCCCAAAACGCTGGTGCCTGCAGACATGGCGCAGATGGGCGTGCGGGTCTGCCACACGCTCGAAGAAGGCATCAAAGGCTGCGACGTGATCATCATGCTGCGCCTGCAAAACGAACGTATGAGCGGCGCGCTGTTGCCATCAAGCCAGGAATTTTTCAAAACCTACGGCTTGACCCCCGAGAAGCTGCTGTTGGCCAAGCCCGAGTGCATCGTGATGCACCCTGGGCCGATCAACCGGGGCGTGGAGATTGACTCCGCCGTGGTGGATGGCGCGCAAAGCGTGATCCTGCCGCAAGTCACCTACGGCATCGCGGTGCGCATGGCGGTAATGAGCATCGTGGCGGGGAATGAAACATGAATGTCTTGATCAAGGGTGGCCGCGTCATCGACCCCGCCAGCGGTTTTGATCAACGTGCGGACGTTGCCATTTCTCAAGGTTTGATTGTCGCAATCAACGCCATTCCCAGCGATTTCAAGGCGGATCAAACCATCAACGCCAGCGGCTGCATCGTCACACCGGGCCTGGTGGACTTGGCCGTGCGCCTGCGCGAGCCAGGGCATGAGCACGCAGGCATGTTGGCCAGCGAGTTGGCCGCCGCCGCAGCGGGCGGTGTGACCAGCGTCGTCTGCCCGCCTGACACCGACCCCGTGTTGGACGAACCCGGCCTGGTCGAGATGCTGCGCTTTCGTGCTGAACGGTTGCAAACCTCGCGCGTCTTTCCGCTAGGTGCGCTCACCCGCAATCTGGCGGGCGAAATTCTGACGGAGATGCGGGCGTTGACCGATGCCGGCTGCGTCGCTTTCAGTCAGGCCGAGGTGCCGCTTTCCAACACGCTGGTTCTCTTACGTGCGCTGCAATACGCCAGCACCATGGGTTATGCCGTGTGGCTGCGTCCGCAAGACATGCACCTTGGCCAAGGCGTTGCCGCCAGTGGGCCGGTGGCCACGCGCATGGGTCTGGCAGGCGTGCCGGTGGCGGCAGAAACGATTGCGCTGCACACGATTTTTGAGCTGGTTCGCGCCACCCAGGCGCGCGTACACCTGTGCCGCATCAGCAGCGCGGCGGGCGTGGCCCTGGTGCGAGAGGCGAAGGCGCAGGGCCTGCCCGTCACCTGCGATGTCAGCATCAACTCGCTGCATCTGATTGATGTTGACATGGGGTTTTTTGACAGCCGCATGCGCTTGAACCCGCCCCTGCGCCAAGCGCGCGACCGCGATGCCCTGCGCGCGGGGCTGGCCGATGGCACGGTTGACGCGCTGGTGTCAGACCACACCCCCGTTGACGAAGATGCCAAGGCGCTGCCCTTCGCCGAGAGCGAGCCCGGCGCCACCGGGCTGGAGCTGCTGCTGAGCCTGGCGCTGAAGTGGAGCCGAGAGGATGGTTTTGATCTTGTGCGAGCGCTGGCGTGCCTCACTCAGCGTCCCGCGCGGGTGCTGGGTCAATCCCCCGGTACGCTGCCAAACAGTCTGGGCCAGCTCCAAATCGGCGCAGCTGCGGATATCTGCGTGTTCAACCCCGATGCTCACTGGGTGGTTACGCCGCAAGCCCTGAAGAGCCAAGGCAAGCACACCCCTTTCTCGGGCTACGAATTGCCGGGCCAGGTGCGCTGCACGCTGGTGGGTGGGCGAATTGCCTACCAGGCTCACGACTAACTCCAGCCACGTCCACCGAGATTGGATGCCAAGGCGCGCATGAACCGACTGGCTGCCTGCTGGAAACTAGCGCGGGCACTGCTGCACGCCGTGATCGGCCTGATCACCATCCTGGTTCTGTTCCCGCGCATCACGCCCGAGAACCGCCAGCGGCGCGTTCAGGTCTGGTCCGCCAAAATGCTCATATGCCTGGGCCTGGACCTTCGCGTGACGGGCCAGCCCGCTCCCACCGGCCCGATGCTGCTGGTGGCCAATCACATCTCGTGGGTAGACATCACCGCCCTGCACGCCGCCAGGTTCTGCAAATTTGTCTCCAAAGCCGATGTGAAGCGCTGGCCGCTGATTGGCGCGCTGGCCAGCGGCGTCGGTACCCTGTTCATTGAGCGCGAATCCCGCCGCGATGCCATGCGCATGGTGCATCACATGGCACAAAGCCTGCGAGACGGCGACGTGCTGGCTATTTTCCCAGAAGGCACCACCAGCGACGGCACCAGCCTGCGCCCCTTCCACGCCAACCTATTCCAAGCCGCCATCTCCGCTGATGCGCCCGTGCAGCCGGTAGGCCTGTCATTCATCGACAGCGCCACCGGCAAACTAACAATGGCCCCCGGCTACATCAACGACGACACGCTGCT
>JANOTO010000148.1:0-9074 GCA_031416395.1 Rhodoferax sp.
GCTTCCATCGCCATCACGCGCGGGCGTGGCGGATAGGTCTGGTCGCCCGAGTTGATGGCAACCTCTTTGAGCGTGTAAGCGGCAAACCCGAAGCTCTTGGCGATGTCTGCCGCTCGCGCCTTGAAGCGTTCAATCGCCTGACTCTGCGCGTCGCTTTCAACTTTCAAGCGTTGCTCACGGCTCAAGCCAAACGAAACCTGGCCCATCGTCAACGTCTGAATTTTGCCCGCGGTGGCGCTGATTCGCGCAAAGTCACGGCCCTCCAGGACCAGCTCGGTGGTGCCCTGCCAGGCTGTTATCTTGCCATCACGCCCGTAGCGCGGATAAAGGCTAAAGTTGCCGGTGCGCACGTCAAGCTGCCCCGGTTGCGCTGCTTTTTTGGCTTCGGTCAGGGCACTGTCCAAGGCTGTTTTCAACTGAGTTTGAATGACCGCTGCGTCTGCACCTTCACGGGTGGTTGACATGTTGATTGTCAGCAAATCCTGCTGAACCTCCACACTTCCATTGGCCGAAAGCTGAACCACATTTTGCACGGGGGCGGGAGGGTTCGTCTGCGCTAAAGCAGTGTTTGCCACTACCAGCAGTACGCACCTTACTAGGAGATGCGCAAGCTTTGACCGGGACGGTTTCACTAAAAATAAAGATTTCAATTTTGTTGCTGCTTAAGTCTTTGTTGGCGCAGAAGCTCGCGCATTTCCTGACGCTCTTTGAGATTGAGGTGATGCTCGGGCTGAGGCTCCGCGATCGAAAGGTCGGAGGCATTCGCAAGTCCTCCTTGCGTTTTTGAACTCGCGTTCGCATTGGAGTTCTGTGGCATCAGCGCCAAACGCAAGTCTGTGCCACGCTTCACACGAGGGTCTTTTTGCCCAGTTGCTTTCTGATGATCGACGGCGGGCGAATGGGGTTTCGTGCCTGCCGTCGCGTTGGCGCGAGCAGGCGCAGACGGTGGCTGGGCGAGCGCATGTGCAGCGAGCACAGCCAAACAGGTGAAGCAGAAACTTTTCGTCAAAATTTTCATGATGAGCAGATAACGCGCCAAGCACATTCTGCGCCCACATTGTTCTGCTAGATTGCCTGAACCAGCCCGCAACATATGTAACATAGTGTCAAACCTGCTGC
Source organism: Rhodoferax sp. (assembly GCA_031416395.1). Classification (GTDB taxonomy): domain Bacteria; phylum Pseudomonadota; class Gammaproteobacteria; order Burkholderiales; family Burkholderiaceae_C; genus JANYCG01. The sequence goes on from JANOTO010000148.1 coordinate 1,120, forward strand.
CAAATCGCCCTTTTCAGAACTTTCACCCTGCAAAATCGAGCCTGTTACAAATTCAAGCTAGGCCTCACCTATGAACCAAGTTTCCAGCCGCGTTGACAAAGTTTTGGTCGTTGATGACGATGCCCGCATTCGTGACCTGCTGCGCCGCTATCTTGCACAAGAAGGATTCGAGGTTTTCCAGGCCGAGGATGGCAAAGCGCTGAACCGGATTCTGCTGCGGGAAAGCGTTGACCTGATTGTGCTGGATTTGATGATGCCTGGTGAGGATGGTCTGTCGATCTGTCGGCGCCTGCGCGCTGCCAACGACAAAACGCCGATCATCATGCTGACCGCCAAGGGCGAGGACGTTGACCGGATTGTGGGACTGGAGGTTGGTGCAGACGATTATCTGAGCAAGCCCTTTAACCCGCGCGAGCTGCTGGCCCGCATCAACGCCGTATTGCGCCGTCGGCCGACCTTGGAAGCCCCAGGTGCCCCCTCCAGCGACAGCGAATTGGTCAACTTCGGCCCGTTTGCGTTTGATTTGAGCGCACGCACGCTGCGCAAGGACAACGGGGAGTTGCCACTGACAACAGGCGAATTTGCGATGCTCAAAGCGTTGGTACGCCACCCGCGCCAGCCGCTATCGCGCGAGAAACTGGCGCTGTTGGCGCGGGGACGCGAGTTCGAGCCGTTTGACCGCAGCCTGGACGTGCAGGTTTCGCGCCTGCGCAAGTTGATCGAGCTGGACGCAGCAGCGCCACGCTACATCCAGACGGTTTGGGGCGTGGGCTACGTCTTCGTCCCCGATGGCGCGGGCGAGCAGCGCTAAACCGCCGCTAGAAGACAGCGGCTTGATGCCGCTGGAGACGAGTTCAGCGGGCTTGGAGTCGCGCAGGCGTTCGGGCCTGAGTCTCTTTTGGCGAACTTTCTTTTTGCTGGCAATTTTGCTCTTGGGCAGCATCGCGGCATGGCTGCAGACATTGCGGGCGCTGGAGCTTGAGCCGCGCGCCATCCAGACGGCACAACAAATCGCGTCGTTGGTGAATTTAAGCCGCGCCGCTTTGATTCACTCCGATGCGATTGCCCGGGTGTCCCTGATCAAGACCATGACCGAGCAGGAAAGCGTGCGAATCTTCCCGCGCGAGCCGACCGATCAGTTTGAAGCGTTTGAGACGGACACACTGAGCCGACGCATCGCGCTGGAGCTCAAATCACGCCTGGGGGGGGGCACCGTGGTGGCCAACAGCGTCAACAAAGAAGACGGCCTTTGGGTTGGTTTCACGATCGAGGATGACAGCTACTGGATGCAGACAGACAAGGCCCGCTTCAGCCCCGCGGGTGGCCGGACCTGGACGATCTGGCTGATCATTGCGGGCGCGCTGTCGTTGGCCGGTGCGGCGCTGATTGCCCGGCTAATCAACAGCCCTTTGAAGCAGCTCTCATTCGCGGCAGGCCGCGTGCGCGAGGGTGATCTCAGCACAGGGCATCTCGATGAATACGCCTCCACCAGCGAAATCCGCGAAGTCAACATCGGTTTTAACCGCATGGCGGAGCGACTGTCAAAGGTGGAGAACGACCGGGCCATCATGCTGGCCGGTATCTCGCACGACCTGCGCACGCCGCTGGCGCGCCTGCGTCTAGAGACGGAGATGAGCGTGGCCGATCTGGAAGCGCGCGCACACATGGCGGCTGATATTGAGCAGCTTGATGCCATCATTGACAAGTTTCTGGACTATGCGCGGCCAGACTCTGTGACCCTTAACACCGTCAAGCTCAATGACGTGGTTGAGTCCTGCATTTACTCGGTGCGGGACCATGCCGACATGCGCATCCGACTGGACTTAAGCCCCGGGCTCTTGGTTCTGGCCGATGAGGTTGAGTTACGCCGTGTGATCGGCAATTTGATTGAAAACGCCCGCCGCTACGGAAAATCAGCGAGCTCCGGCATTGCGGTGGTTGACATCGCGGCCCGCGCCCGCGACCCGTGGGTGCTGATCAAACTGCGCGACCATGGTGCGGGCGCGGACCCAGACACTCTGGCCAATTTGACCAAGCCCTTCTTCCGTGGCGACAGCGCGCGAACCGCTGCCAATGGCGCCGGACTGGGCCTGTCCATCGTCGACAAGACAGTTCAGCGCATGGGTGGCAGCTTTGCTTTGGTCAACACCAAGTCGGGCGGACTGGCAGCACATATCAAGTTGCAGCGCGCCGTAAAAATGTAGCCTTCAGAACGACGACGAACTTGCTGGCTTCACTGTGGCCAGATCAGCACGACTGCTCTGGCCTCGATAGCCGCGCCTTCACCCACCGGCCCCATTTTTTCGGCGGTTTTGGCTTTGACGTTCACATGACTTTCGTCCAGGCCCAGAGCCCCCGCGATGTTGGCACGCATGGCCGAAATGTGCGGTGCCAGGCGCGGTGCCTGGGCAATCACCGTGCTGTCGATATTGCCAATCTCGTAACCGGTTGCCCGCACGCGCCGCGCGGCCTCGGCCAGCAGCACTGACGAATCTGCGCCTTTGAATTTTTCATCCGTATCGGGAAAGTGGCCGCCAATGTCACCTAAACCCGCGGCGCCCAGCAACGCATCAGTGATCGCGTGCAGCAGCGCGTCCGCATCTGAGTGACCCAGCAAACCAAGGTGAAACGGGATGGTCACACCACCCAGAATCAACGGACGACCCGCGACCAGGGCGTGGATGTCCCAACCCTCGCCCATACGGGGAAGTGTTTTGGGTAGCTTGGTAGAGGGAGTTGGAGGCGATAGCCGCATGCTAGGGGTAGTCATAGTTGTTTTCTGTTGTCGAAATTGACGCGGCGCTGGCATATCGGCGGCTCAAAATCACCGCCTCGGCCAAGGCGAAGTCCTCCGGGTACGTGACTTTGAAGTTTTGCGCGCTGCCGGGCACGAGCTTCGGCTTCAATCCCATCACCTCCATCGCACTGGATTCATCAGTCACCGCCATTCCGACATCACCCAATGCCGCCTGCAACGCGCCGATGCGAAACATCTGCGGTGTCTGTGCGAGCCATTTGTCACTTCGATCCACGGTGCCCGCAACGCGCGCTGAGACTTCGCTTTTAAGCGTATCCGCCAGCCGATGCGCCAGCAGGCCGCCTACCTCGTCGTCCTGGCAAGCATCGATCAAATTGGTGATTTGAGCGGGCGTGATGAGGCAGCGCGCCGCATCATGCACCAACACCCAGTCCTCAGGTCGGCCGGCGAGCGTCAACACGTAATTTAATCCGTTAAAAACGCTTTCAGCTCTCGTATTTCCACCACAATAAGCTACTCTTACCGTAGCATTCATTGCCGCTAAAGTTGCACTGAGATCGTCAAAGAAGCCGTCGCCTGGGGCGACAACGACCACGATGTTATCAATGCCCGGTGTCGCGGCAAACGCCGCTAGCGTGTGCATCACCATCTGTTGACCCGCGACCCGCTGGTACTGTTTGGGTAGCGCAGTACCGGCCCGGGTTCCTGTGCCCGCGCATGGAATCAGCGCCCAAAGCCTGGGCGCTGATGACTCTTTATCGGGGTCGCTGGACGGGGATTGCGTCATAGGTTGGATCGAATGTAGTCGCCTATTCTAAAATTGCCCGCCTGGTCATACGCCAACAGACCGTTTACACCCCCACCGTGATTGGTGCGGGGTGTTTTCTGTTTTTGTTTTATCCCCTTTGTTTTCCTGATTTGAATCTCTCAATGGATCTACCCAAACTCGTTCAAGGCAAGCGCTTTACCCTGCCCCGCCCACCCGGCTCTGCCGACGCGCTGCTACTGGCCCGCCTGGGTCAACGGGAAAAGATCCTGAACAGACAGGTGGCCATCGTGACTGCCGATGCCACCGATGCCCAACGCTTGATTGACGAGATGGGTTTGTTTGCACCCAACGTGCGCTGCGTGCTGTTCCCGGATTGGGAAACGTTGCCCTACGACACTTTTTCGCCGCACCAGGACTTGATCAGTGAGCGCTTGGCGACCTTGTGGCGCTTGCAGCAGCGAGATAAAGACACAGGCGCGGATGTGGTGGTGATCCCAGCCACCACCGCGTTGTACCGCGTGGCCCCACCCAGTTTTTTAGCGGGCTACACGTTTCAGTTCAAGGTCAAACAAAAGCTCGATGAGGCCAAGCTCAAAGCGCAGCTCACACTGGCGGGCTACAGCCATGTGACTCAGGTCGTGAGCCCAGGTGAATACGCGGTGCGCGGTGGCTTGATTGACCTGTTCCCGATGGGCAGCCCGGTGCCTTACAGGGTCGACTTGTTTGATGACGAGATCGACAGCATCCGCACCTTCGATCCCGACAGCCAGCGCAGCCTGTACCCGGTGCCCGAGGTTCGGCTGCTGCCAGGGCGAGAGTTCCCCATGGATGACGCAGCCCGCACCAAATTTCGCAGCCGTTGGCGCGAATTGCTGGAGGGCGACCCGACCAAGAGCCGCATTTACAAGGACATTGGCAATGGCGTCGCCACAGCGGGCATTGAGTACTACCTGCCGCTGTTTTTTGACGAGACCGCGACCGTATTCGACTACTTGGGAACCGATGCAACGGTGGTGCTGCACGGCGACTTGGAAGGCGCTTTTCGGCGCTTTTGGCAAGACACCAAAGACCGCTACCGTCTGGTGCAGACCGACCCCGAGCGGCCCGCACTGCCACCGGAGTCGCTGTTTTTGGGCGCTGAGCAGTTTTATGCGCGCGCCAACGAACACGCCCAATTGGCCATCAAACCGCCCACGCAAGACGCCAACGCGCAGGGTGAATCCCCTTTTGCAGAGTTCGAAGCCCTGCCCAACCTGGCCGTTGAGCGCGGCGCGGACGACCCGCTGGCGCGCCTCAAGAGCCATGCCCGCAACACACAACATCGCATGCTGGTGCTGGCGGAAAGTGATGGCCGCCGCGCCAGCCTGCTCGATTTTTTGCACGCCTCCAATCTCAGCCCGCCTGCGTTTGAATCCCTAATCGATTTCCAGACCAGTGCCGAAAAATTTGGCATTGCCACTTCGATGCTGAATACCGGGTTTGCCTGGATCGAGGAAGGCATCGACTTCATCACCGAAACCGAACTTTTCGCCGCTGGCCCCACCACCCGGCGGCGCAAAAAACAGGAGCAAGTGAGCGACGTTGAGGCACTGATCAAAGACTTGAGCGAACTCAATGTGGGTGACCCGGTCGTTCATTCATCGCATGGCATTGGCCGCTACAAAGGCTTGGTGAATCTGGATTTGGGCAACAAGCTGGCCAATGGCGAGCCGGAGATTCAAGAGTTTTTGCATCTGGAATATGCGGATCAGGCCGCGCTGTACGTGCCCGTCAGCCAGTTGCAGTTGATCAGCCGCTATACCGGCGTGAGTGCCGACGAAGCCCCGTTGCATCGCCTGGGCAGCGGCCAGTGGGAGAAAGCCAAACGCAAAGCGGCCGAGCAAATCCGCGATTCTGCCGCTGAGCTTTTAAACATCTACGCTCGCCGGGCTGTGCGTGAGGGCCATGCGTTCCGCTATTCCCCAAACGATTACGAAACCTTCTCCAACGCGTTTGGCTTTGAAGAAACCGCCGACCAGAAGGCCGCCATCCACGCGGTGATTCAAGACATGATCAGCCCGCGACCGATGGACCGGCTGATCTGCGGCGATGTCGGTTTTGGCAAGACCGAAGTCGCCTTGCGCGCCGCTTTCGTCGCCATCACTGGCGGCAAGCAAGTCGCCTTCCTAGCGCCCACCACGCTCCTGGCCGAGCAGCACTACCAAACGCTGACCGACCGCTTCAGCAAGTGGCCCGTGAAAGTGGCCGAAGTGTCGCGATTCCGTTCGACCAAAGAGGTCACCGCATCGCTCAAAGGCATTGCCGATGGCACGGTGGACATCGTGGTCGGTACGCACAAGCTCTTGAGTGAGTCGACGAAGTTCAAAGACTTGGGGCTATTGATCATCGACGAGGAGCACCGCTTTGGCGTGCGCCACAAGGAGGCGATGAAAGCGCTGCGCGCCGAGGTAGACGTGCTGACGCTCACCGCCACGCCCATCCCGCGCACGCTGGGCATGGCGCTGGAAGGCCTGCGCGACTTGAGCGTGATCGCCACCGCTCCACAGCGCCGCCTGGCGATCAAAACCTTTGTGCGCACCGAAGGCAATGGCGTGATTCGCGAAGCCGTGCTGCGCGAGCTGAAACGCGGTGGGCAGGTTTACTTCTTGCACAACGAAGTTGAGACGATTGAAAACCGCCGCGCCAAACTCGAAGAACTGCTGCCTGAGGCCCGCATCGCCGTCGCCCACGGCCAGATGCCGGAACGCCAGTTGGAGAGCGTGATGCGTGACTTTGTGGCCCAGCGCTACAACCTGCTGCTGTGCTCCACCATCATCGAGACCGGCATCGACGTGCCCACCGCCAACACCATCGTGATGAGCCGGGCTGACAAGTTTGGCCTGGCGCAGTTGCACCAGTTGCGCGGGCGCGTGGGCCGCAGCCATCATCAGGCCTATGCCTACCTGATGGTGCCCGACCTCGAAGGCCTGACCAAGCAGGCCAGCCAGCGACTCGATGCGATTCAGCAGATGGAAGAACTCGGCAGCGGCTTCTACTTGGCGATGCACGATTTGGAGATTCGCGGTGCCGGCGAAGTGTTGGGTGAAAACCAGAGCGGCAACATGCTGGAGATCGGCTTTCAGCTCTACAACGAGATGCTGGGTGAGGCGGTGCGTTGCTTGAAAGCGGGCATTGAGCCGGATTTGATGGCTCCCATGAACGCCACCACCGACATCAACCTGCACGCCCCGGCGCTGTTGCCCGACGACTACTGCGGCGACGTGCATCTGCGCCTGTCGTTCTACAAGAAACTCGCCACCGCCAAAAATGCGGATCAAATCGACGCGCTGCTGGAAGAGATCATTGACCGCTTTGGCAAGCTACCACCGCAGGCGCAAAGCCTGATTGACGTGCACCGCCTGCGCGTGCTCGCCAAGCCCTACGGCGTGGTGAAGGTCGATGCCGCACCCGGCGTGATCACCATCACCTTCAAGAAGAACCCGCCGATTGACCCGATGCGCATCATTGAGCTGATTCAAAAAAACCGCTACATCAAGCTGGTGGGCAATGAAAAACTGCGCATCGAGCGCGAACTCCCGGCTTCGAAGGATCGGGCTCAATTAGTTCGTGACGTGTTGCGCTCACTGGGCCAGCCCGAGGTGGCGCAGCCTGCGTGACGCGAATTTTCAGGCGAAACGGTGCGGGCTGCGGCGGTGTCAGCCGCTCAATTAAGCCCGGTTGCTCAGTCAAATGCCGTAGACTGCAAACCGTTACCCGGTTGATCCGGCACAAAAAGTTTCGTCAACAAATCTGTAATACGTTTCACGTGAACTTGATGCTCTTCACTGTGTTCAGGAATGCGGGTGCGCCGCAGCACAGCCATGCGACCCCTTTTGGTCGAGGTCAGGAATGACCGGTTCCTATGACTTCTGGTTGGTCGCGCTGTCGGTAGTGGTCGCCTGCATCGCGTCCTATAGCGCCCTGGATTTCGCTGCCCGAGTGTCGGCGGCGGCGAAACCTGGATTGGCCAGAACCTGGCTTGCCGCCGGCGCGCTGTGCATGGGCACGGGAATCTGGGCCATGCACTTCATCGGCATGCTGGCCTTCCGCTTGCCGATCACCATGTCTTACGACGTGCCGATCACTTTCGCCTCGCTGGCCATCGCGATTTTGGTCTCGGGCTTCGCGCTGTGGACGGTGTCCGGTGGCGACCGTGGCTGGCGCCGACTGGGAGGGGCCGGCCTGCTTATGGGACTGGGCATTGCCGCGATGCACTACACCGGCATGGAGGCGATGCGGATGGATCCGCCAATCCGCTACGAGCCCCGGCTGTTCGCGCTGTCGGTGCTGATCGCCGTTGGCGCCTCGGTGGTCGCGTTATGGATTGCCTTGCGTTTGCGTGGTGAAACCACGCGCAACGCGTTGTGGCGGCGCATCGGCAGTGCGCTG
>JANOTO010000149.1:0-1517 GCA_031416395.1 Rhodoferax sp.
TCGCCTTTGGACAAAACGCCCGAGTAAACGCGAACGAAGGTCAACTGGCCCACAAACGGGTCGGTCATCAGCTTGAATGCCAAGGCCGAGAATTTTTCGCTGTCGTCCGCCTTGCGGACGGTCGGCACGTCATCTTCATCCATGCCCTTGACGGGAGGAATGTCAGTAGGAGCGGGCATGTACTCAATCACCGCGTCAAGCATGGCCTGCACGCCTTTGTTCTTGAAGGCTGAGCCACACAGCATCGGCTGAATTTCGCCAGCGATGGTGCGCTTGCGAATCGCAAACTTAACCTCTTCCTCGGTCATCGCAACGCCTTCGAGGTACTTGTTCATCAGCTCTTCGCTGGCTTCTGCGGCGGCTTCTACCAGCTTGTCGCGGTATTCGGCGCAGACATCGGCCAAGTCAGCCGGGATGTCTTTGTAGGTGAACGTCACGCCCTTGTCGTCGTCCCAGTAGATCGCTTTCATCTTGACCAGATCAACCACGCCCTGGAATTTTTCTTCAGCGCCGATGGGGATCTGAATTGCAACCGGGTTGGCCTTCAAGCGAAGGATCATCATTTCGCGCACGCGAAGGAAGTCAGCGCCGGTACGGTCCATCTTGTTGACGAACGCGAGACGCGGAACGCGGTACTTGTTGGCCTGGCGCCAAACGGTTTCTGACTGAGGTTGCACGCCGCCGACAGCGTCATACACCATCACCGCGCCGTCCAAAACGCGCATGGAGCGCTCAACTTCAATCGTGAAGTCCACGTGGCCGGGGGTATCAATGATGTTGATGCGGTGTTCGTCAAAATTGCCGCCCATGCCTTTCCAGAAACAGGTGGTGGCCGCAGAGGTGATCGTGATACCACGCTCTTGCTCCTGCTCCATCCAGTCCATGGTGGCCGCGCCGTCGTGCACTTCACCAATCTTGTGGTTCACGCCGGTGTAAAACAGAATGCGCTCGGTCGTCGTGGTCTTTCCAGCGTCGATGTGCGCGGAAATACCGATGTTGCGATAACGCTCAATAGGGGTATGGCGAGCCATGATGTTCTTTCGTAAAAGGGGTGCAGGCCCACTTTTGGTGGGCCGGCTTTCCAGATGGGGCGGTTTTTAGAAGCGGAAGTGCGAGAACGCTTTGTTCGCTTCTGCCATGCGATGCACTTCATCGCGCTTCTTCATCGCACCGCCACGGCCTTCGGTGGCTTCCATTAGCTCATTGGCCAAACGCAGCGCCATGGACTTCTCGCCGCGTTTGCGGGCAGCTTCCTTGATCCAGCGCATCGACAAAGCGAGGCGACGAACCGGACGCACTTCAACGGGCACCTGGTAGTTGGCACCACCGACACGGCGGGATTTCACCTCAACCATCGGCTTCACATTGTTGATGGCCATGGTGAAGGCTTCGACCGGGTCTTTGCCAGGGTTCTTCTTCTCGATCTGCTCCAGCGCGCCATAAATGATGCGCTCAGCGACCGCTTTTTTGCCGCCTTCCATGATCACGTTCATGAATTTGGACAGCTCGACATTGCC
>JANOTO010000150.1:0-2669 GCA_031416395.1 Rhodoferax sp.
TCTGGGCGGATGAGTACCAGGCCCTGTGCCTGCGCATCGGGCAAACCGTAGCGTTGCCAGGCTTGGCCTGAGGTGTCATTCGCAGGTGTGATGGTGATGACTTCGATGTCCTGAGCGGCCAGCGCAGGCCGCGGATTCGACAACTCGGGCGGGTTGAACACCAGCGCCACCAAGCCTTTGCCCCAGCGGCTGGTTAAGTGCCACGGCGAGGCTTGATCTTTCTGGCTCTGCACTGTGAGCGAGCCATGCAGCAGCGCCTCAGGGGCGGGCGCACCGGGCGCTGCCATCGCGTGCGTCCAAATGCCCTGCTCTGGGCCGTTCAGCGGCGAATTTATGTAGTTGATGGGTGTGGACTGACGTGGGTTGATGAGCGAGCGTACCTTGCCGTCGCTCAATGCCAGTTTCAGCGTGGCTTCGCGCATGAGCCTGAACGCAAAATCAGGCGGTGCCATGAACTCCGTGCTCTTGGCTCCAAACGCCATGTTTTCTTCGGCGGCGTGGCGGCGCTCGGGCGAATAGGAATCCAGCAGGCGATCATGCGACTGGCCTTTGATGACCCTCGCCAGCTTCCAGGCCAGATTGCCCGCATCGTCCAGCCCTGAATTGAGCCCCCGCACGCCAAAAATCGGTACCAGGTGCGCCGCGTCACCGGCAAAGAAAACACGGCCTTCACGGTACCGCTCCAGTGACAGGCATTTGGCGTTGTAAATCGAAATCCACAGGGCCTCCCACGGCTCGGTCTCGCCAATCATCGCGAGGTGACTCTGCACGCGGGGCAGCACGTTCTCGGGTTTGACGGCTTCAACCGGGTCTTCGTCGTCGCGGATCTGGTAGTCGATGCGCCACACGTCGTCGGGCTGGCGATGCATCAGGATGGTGGAGCCGGGGTTGCTGGGTGGGTCAAACCACGCAAGGCGTTCGACCGCACGCTGCGTCTTTTGCCGAATGTCCACGATGACATATTTGCCGTCGTACTGGGTGCCTTTGAGCTGCAACCCCATCTGCTCACGCACGGCACTGCGACCGCCATCACAGGCGATCAGCCAGTCCGCGCGCAGGGTGCGTGGTGCGTCGTTTTCACCGCCGTTATTGATCGAAATGACGTCCACCTCGACTCCACCTCGCATCGCCCGAACCGAGGCAACTCGGCTGCGCCATTCAACTTCTACTCGGGCGGGGGCAGCCATTGCCGCCTGGTGCGCATACTCCTCAATCAGGTACTGCTGAATGTTCACCATCGGCGCAAACCGCTGCGTCGGCTCGCTCGGCATTTCAAAATGCAGTACCTCGGTGTCTTTGTAGAAACTGCGCCCACCCACCCAGGACAGACCTTTGGCAACCAGTGCGCGGTCCGCCCCGACCCAGCCCAGAATCTCCTGCGAGCGGCGCGACACGCAAATCGCCCGGCTGCCGGTGCAAAAGCCTTCATCCGCTTCGATCACGCGGCTTTCAATGCCGTGGTGCGCCAACAGCGCCGCCAGCGTCAACCCCACCGGGCCGCCGCCAGCGATTAAAACGGGAATGTGATCTGATGGAAGAACTGCGCGAGCGGCCATGGCATTGAAGGATTTTCTGAGAAGAGAAAAGATGGCGAGATGCAGGCAGTGTACCGCTCAGGGTAGAAAAAAGTACTATTATTAGTATAGCTAACTATGCATATTATCCGGGAGCTAGAGCAGTAAAAAATTCACAACTCAGTCAAAACCGCTACTTTGGGCCGATTTTTGATCAATTTTCACTACATTTGTAGTAAACCAAGCAACGGGTAGAGAAAACGGTGGGCTTGCGTTATTTCCCACCATCAATTGCGATCGTCTGCCCGCTGATCCAGCTTGCCTGATCCGACGCAAAAAACAAAATACCGTTGGCAATGTCTTGTGCGGTACCGGGCCGTTTGAGGGCGATGCTGTTCAGCAGCGACTGTTGGCCCGCTGCGCCCATGGCCGTCCATTGACGCTCGGTGTTTTCGTTGGATCGTATGAATCCGGGAGCGATGCAATTGACGGTAATGCCCCAGGGGCCCAGCTCATGGCACAACTGCCGTGTGAGGCTGATTAAGGCCGCCTTGGCTGCCGCGTAGGCCTGAATGCCGGTGAGGCTGAACGTCAACCCCGCACCGCTGGAGATGTTGACGATGCGCCCTGCGCCAGCGGCTTTCATGCCAGGGGCTACCGCCTGACAGAGGTAAAACGCACCGCTGAGGTTGACCGCAAGAATCGCATTCCATTGCTCGGGCGTGACGGCCTCCAGCGGCTGGCTGATCTGCCCCAGCACACCGCCCGCATTGTTCACCAGCACATCCACCTGCCCGCCCGCCGTACAGACTTCCTGCACCAGTGTGTTCACTTCGGCAGGGCGGGTGATGTCCACCACGCGCGCATGGCAGTGGCCACCCATATCCTGGCACAGTTTCGCGGTCTGTGCTACTTCGTTTTGCACAATATCGATCGCCCAAACGGTAGCCCCGCGCTGCGCCAGCGCCAGGCAGATGGCGCGCCCGAAACCGTGGGCCGCGCCGGTCACGAGGGCTGTTTTACCTGCGAAGTCGAGGGTCATGGCGGATCAATGCGCTGATGTTGGCTCTGCTAGGCAAGCGCCCAGCAACACATCGAAAGTCTCGCTCGACAGCGAACGCCGGCCCTCTTCAATGTCGTGAATCAAGGTGACCA
>JANOTO010000151.1:0-1816 GCA_031416395.1 Rhodoferax sp.
AGTGGCGATGAGCGGCGCTTGGGGGATCGGATTATTCGGGAGTTGTACCGCGACCCAGACTATATTGACGATCCGGTTTTGCTGGAGTACGTCAACGACATCTGGCAGCCGTTGCTGGCAGCGGCGCGGCTGCGGGGCGACTTGTCGGCGGAGCTGGATGAGCGCTTTGCCTGGGAAATCTTGATGGGGCGGGATCGCTCGGTGAACGCGTTTGCGTTGCCAGGCGGCTACTTTGGCCTGCACCTGGGGCTGGTGGCGGTGGTGGGCAGCCGCGATGAGTTGGCCTCAGTGCTCGGCCATGAGCTGAGCCACGTCACGCAGCGGCATATTTCTCGGTTGATGTCCAAGCAAAGCCAGCAATCGCCGTGGCTGCTGGGGGCGATGATTTTGGGGATGCTGGCGGCGAGCAAAAGCCCGGACGCCGCGAACGCGCTGATCACTGGCGGGCAAGCCGTGGCTGCTCAAAACCAGCTTAATTTTTCGCGCGACATGGAGCGCGAGGCAGACCGCGTGGGCTTTGGCGTGATGACGCAGGCCGGGTTTGATGCGCAAGGCGCGGTGGCGATGTTTGACAAGCTACAGCAGGCCTCGCGCTTGAATGACCGCGGCTCGTTCCCCTACCTGCGCAGCCACCCACTCACCACCGAGCGGATTGCGGATATGGAGTCACGTGCGGTGCAGTCGCGCGTGAGCAACCAGCCCGCAGCTACAGCTGCGGGCAAGGTGGACTACGCGATGGCCCACGCGCTCATCGCCGCGCGCGCCCGGGTGTTGTCGTTCTCGGCAATGGACGACTTGCGAAGCTGGGGGCAGCGTACCGAGAGTGCGAACTTTGCGTCGCAAGCGCCAGCCATTCAGGCCGGCAGTTTGTACGGCGCGGCGTTTGCAGCGCTGAAGCTGCGTGATGCAGCAGTGGCTCAGAAACTGTTGGCGAGACTTTCCGACGTCACTCGGGGCGATGCGGCTGCGTCGCGATTGACGCGGCTGTTGGGCGGCGAGATGGCGCTGGCCTTCAATGATGCACGCCAGGCGCTTAAATCGATAGAGGGTTCCGCCCCCCTCAACTCGCGCCGCCCAGAAACACTGCTGGGTGCACAAGCGCTTATTGGCACCAACCAGCCTGCATTGGCGGCGACGCAGTTGCAGACATGGGTCTCCGCCCACCCGCGCGATGCGATGGCCTGGCAACTGCTGTCCAGCGCCTACGCGGCGCAGGGTCAGACGATTCGCGCGGTGCGGGCGGAAGGTGAAAGCCGCGTGGCGGTGTTGGACTATGCGCCAGCGGTTGACCGCTTCAAGGCGGCGCAAACCTTGGCCAAGAACATGCCCAATAAAAACAGCGCGGACAACATTGAGGCCTCGATTATCGACACCCGCGTGCGCCAGGTTGCGCTACTTCTTAAAGAGCAGGCGGTCGAGCGCTGAATTGATGATGATGCTCATCAGAGAATAGATCAACGAGCCGATCAGCGCCGCCACAAAGCCGTTGACCTTGAAGCCATCGAGCACGCTGGCGGCGGCCCAAAACATCAGCGCGTTGATGACGAACAGGAACAGCCCCAGAGTGATGACCGTAACCGGCAGCGTCAACACCACCAATATCGGCTTCAAAAGCGTGTTGAACAGCCCAATCACAAAAGCCGCAATCAAGGCTGATGTAAAGCTGGTAACCACCACGCCACTGTAAAGGTGGGCGACAGCCAACAGGGCGGCTGCGCTGAGCAACCATTTAAGGATGAGTTTCATGATGACCTTGAGGATAGCATTGCGCTGTGCAAATCACATCAACAAAAAGCCACCGCACGGGTGGCTTTTT
>JANOTO010000152.1:0-6676 GCA_031416395.1 Rhodoferax sp.
GGCCGCACCATTCGCAAAGCAATGTCGGCCTCGCGGCGCAGCAGGTTGCTCACCACGTTGCTCGATTCGATTTCGACTTGAATCTCGGGCAGCGCGCGACGCATGTCGCTCAAGATCGGCGGCAGCAGGTAGCACGCCACGGGTTGGCTGGCGGTGATGCGCACAGTGCCGCTCACCTGCTTTTGCGCACCCGAGCCGCTGCGTGCCAGTTGCAGGGCGGCGACTTCCATCGCCTGGGCAGAGGCTGCCAATTGCAGCGCGCTTTGCGTCGGCACCAAGCCGCGCCCGGTGCGCTCAAACAAGGCCACGCCCAGTTGCGATTCAAGCTCCGCAATCTGCCGCCCCACCGTGGGCTGGCTGCTGCCCAAGCGCTTGGCGGCACCCAGCAGGCTGCCCGATTCAAGCGCCGCTAAAAACGTGCGGGCCAGGCTCCAGTCAAAGTCACGCGACGGAGCTTTGATCATGGCTGGGGTTCAAGTTGGATATTCATCGGTGAATAGCTGGTAGGTGAGTTTATGCAATTGTGCAGGATTCGATTCACTTTCACAATTCGTCTATCAACTCAACTTTTTGGAGATCACATGACGCAATCTACAGTTCTTATTCTCGGCGCCCGGGGTCGCTTTGGCCTGGCGGCAGCGCGCGCCTTTGCCGATGCCGGCTGGCGCGTGGTGGCGCAAATGCGGTTGGGGGCGGTGGTGCCGATCAGTCACCCTGGCATCCATTGGATTCAGGCTGATTTGAGCGACACCGATTCGCTGGCCGCCGCTGCCAAAGAGGCCAGTGTGGTCGTACACGCGCTCAACCCCGCCTACACCCACAAGGCCTGGCACGCGCAAGTTCTACCGATGATGGACAACGCCATCGCGGTTGCCGAGAAGCTCGGTGCCACGCTGATGATGCCGGGCAATATCTACAACTTTGGGGCCGACATGCCGCCCGTGTTGCGCGAAGACACACCGCAGGTCGCGCAAACGGTCAAAGGCCAAATCCGCATCGCAATGGAGCAAAAGTTACAGCGAAGCGGCGTGCGCGGCATCGTCATCCGCACGGGCGATTTTTTTGGCAGCGGCACGGGCACCTGGTTTGATGCGGTGTCAATCAAAGACATTCGCAAAGGCGCTTTCACCTCCCCTGGTGGGCTGACCAACGCCACCGCGTGGGCCTACTTGCCGGACTTGGCGCAGACCTTTGTGCGAGTTGCGCAAGAGCGCGCGCGGCTCAAGAGTTTTGAAGTTTTTCACTTCAAGGGCTTCAGTCTCACGGCCCAGCAGTGGCTTGACAAGCTGACCCCGCTGGCGCGCGTGCAGGGCTGGGTGAAGCCGCAAAGCAGCGTCAAGTTCAAGCGCTTGCCGTGGCTGGCCATTCGCATGGGGGCCATGTTCGTGCCAAGCTGGGCAGCGCTCTTGGAGATGCGCTACTTGTGGGACACGCCACATCAGTTGGACAACACACGCCTGGCGCAACTGATTGGCCAAGAGCCCCATACCTCGCTGGGCAAGGCGGTGCGGCAATCGCTGGTGGACTTGGGCTACCTGGCGCAGCCTGGGGTCGATACAACGCTGGAGCTGGCCGCATCATGAATCGCAGAAACTTCATCCGCGTTGCCGGTGGCGGCATCGTCAGTACAGCCGCCGTCAGCAGCCTGTCGGGCTGCGGACTGTCCAGCGCGTACCCACCACAAGCCGTCGAAGCGTGGGCCGGGCCTGGGGCTGAACCTGACCTGCGCCGCTGGGCGCTGGGCTACGCCATCCTCGCCCCCAATTCGCACAACCGCCAGCCGTGGCTGGTTGATTTGTCAACACCGAATGCCATCACATTGTTTGTTGACCGCGAGCGCATGCTGCCGATGACGGACCCTTGGTTTCGCCAGATCGTCGTAAGCCAGGGCACCTTCATTGAGTCTTTGGTGATGGCCCTGCGCGAGCGCGGTGTGGAGCCTCAAGTTAAGCTCTTTCCCCAAGGCGAGTTCAAGCCACGCGAGGTGGACGCGCGCCCCGTGGCGCAAATCACGTGGATGCCGGCCACCGCATCGGTGCCCAAAGATCCGCTGTTCGAGCAGCTATTGAAACGCCACACCGCCAAGATGGACTACGACATGACGCGGGCTGTTCCTGCCGACACCTTGGCCTTGCTCAAATCCGCGTTGGTGGATGCCAACATCAACTATGGCGGCACGCTGGAGGCAGCGCAGATCGAGCCGCTGCGCACCCTGTGCTGGCAGTCCGCCAAGGTCGAGCTGCTGACCCCGCGCACGGTGATGGAGAGCATCAAGCTCACGCGAGTCGGCCCTGCGGAAATTTTGCAGCACCGCGACGGCATCAGTCTCAATGCGATGGTGCCGCGCCTGGCAGCGATGGTGGGTGCGTTTGACCGCAGCAACCCGCCCGCCGAAGGCAGCACCGCCTACCAGCAGATGATGTCGCGCTTTGAAGGCCACAGCAATACGGCGATGGGCTTTGTCTGGCTGTCTACACCCACGGCAAAGAATGCGGCGAGCGGCACGATGCGCAGCGCCGAAGTCAACGCGGGCCGCGCCTACATGCGATTGCAACTCAAAGCCACTGAGCTGGGGCTGCAAATGCATCCGATGAGCCAGGCACCGCAGGAGTTTGCAGAGATGAAACCGTTCTATGGCGAACTGCACCGGCGACTCGTAGGCAAACCGGCAACTGAAGAAACGGTGCAGATGTTTTGCCGCATCGGCTACTGTGCGCAGCAGCAGCACACGCCGCGGCGGGCAGTGACCGAATTTGTCAAAGCCTGAAAGCCGTTTTCGCGACGATCAGTTCGACCACTATATGCTATATTATAAATAGCTAATTATGTATATAATACGGGAGCTATAGGCTTATATCGTTGTTTTATGTAAAAATCCAGGTGAAAAAAGAGAAAAATTAACCTACAGGTTACTTTTCCGCAAGAAGTCACCGTTTGTCGGGGATCTTCAGGATCATCATGATTTTTCAAGTGCCGCAACGTCAGCATCGTCACGCGACTGCTGCGAATTTTGTGCCTTCTTCGCGAACTCTGCGCGCAGGGCTTTGAGCTTCTCACGCGGGTCTTCGCGCACGGTGGCTTTGTCCAGGCCCATCTCGGCGATGAAGCGGCTGGGCTGCGCGGCCACCAGATCGCGCCCCTTTTTGCGCTTGCGTGGCCAGCTCACCGACAGGCTACGCTGCGCGCGCGTGATGCCCACGTACATGAGGCGGCGCTCCTCTTCCAGGCGCTCCTGCAAATTGTCGCCCTCCAGCTTGAATGGCAGCATGCCCTCGACGACACCGACCAGCATCACATGCGGCCACTCCAGCCCCTTGGCGGCGTGCAGCGTGCTCAAGGTAACGACGTTTTGATCCGTCTCGCGCTCGGAGATCGTGGACAACAGCGACACGGTTTGCGCCACATCCAGCAGTGATTTGACCTCGCGCACGTCATCCGCGCCCGACATATCATCAATCTGCCCGCCACAGCGCGCCGACATCCAGTCGCAAAAGTCCATCACATTCGACCAGCGGGCAGCCGCCAGTTTTTCGCTGTCTTCACCGTCCAGCAGATGCTTTTCGTAGCCGATTTCCTTCAACCATTCCAGTAAAAACACTTTCGCGGCTTCGGCGCCAATGGTGTGCCGCGCACGAAACTCCAGGTCGTTCACATAGCGGCCAAACTCATGCAAACTGCCCACCGCCTTGGCGCTCAAGGTGCTGCCCAGTGACGGTGAAAACAGCGCCTCAAACAAACTGACTTTGTACGACGACGCAAACGCGCCGAGCTGCTGCAAAGTCTGGTGCCCAATGCCGCGCTTGGGCGTGGTGACAGCGCGCAGAAACGCCGGGTCGTCATTGTTGTTGATCCACAGGCGAAACCAGCCGCACAGGTCTTTGATCTCTGCGCGGTCGAAAAAACTGGTGCCACCGGAAACTTTGTACGGAATTTGCGCCTTGCGAAGCGCCTTCTCAAACGTTTTGGCGAGGTGATTGGCGCGGTACAGCACGGCAAAATCTCTGAACTCTTTGTGCTGCGTCGCTGCGCCTACTCCGTTGCTCGACGCAATCACTTCGGTGCCCGCACGT
This sequence comes from Rhodoferax sp., assembly GCA_031416395.1. Lineage (GTDB taxonomy): Bacteria > Pseudomonadota > Gammaproteobacteria > Burkholderiales > Burkholderiaceae_C > JANYCG01. The sequence continues at coordinate 4,071 of JANOTO010000152.1, forward strand.
AGGCTCTGTATGCGAGCCACCGTGCGCTCGGCCTCGTGCTCCTCGTTGTCCGCATCGACCACGCGCACCGGCTCGCCTTCACCCAAATCGCTCCACAGATTTTTGGGGAACAGCTTCGGGTTGGGGCCAATCACGTTGTTCGCAGCCCGCAAAATCGCGCCGGTGGAGCGGTAGTTTTGCTCCAGCTTGATGACTTTGAGGGTGGGGAAATCGAGGGGCAGCTTTTTCAAATTGTCCAAGGTCGCGCCGCGCCAGCCGTAGATGGATTGGTCATCGTCCCCCACGGCGGTGAAGCGAGCCGATTTTGGCTCGTTGCCGCCCACCAGCAGCTTCAAAAATTCATACTGCGTGGCGTTGGTGTCCTGGTACTCATCGACCAGCACGTGACCCGCCAGCTTCTGCCATTTGTCTCGTACCTGCTCATGATTTTGAAGCAATTTGAGCGGCAGGCTGATGAGATCGTCAAAATCCACGCTCTGGTAGGCGGTGAGCCGTTCTTCATACCGCGCCATGATGCGGGCGATGAGTTGCTCGGTGTCGTCTTTTGCCAGCGCTTGCGCTTGGGCTGAGTTCAACCCCATGTTTTTCCACAGGCTGATCGTCCACTGCCAGGTGCGCGCCGTTGCAGCATCGGTCGTGCCGCCTGCGTCTTTCAAAATGCTGGTGACATCATCGCTGTCCAGAATCGAAAAGTTGGGCTTGAGCCCCAGCGCCTGCCCGTCCGCGCGCATCATGCGCACGCCTAAAGCGTGAAAGGTGCAAATCACCACCTCTTTCGCCGCCTTGCCAATCAGCCCCTTGGCGCGCTCGCGCATCTCGGCAGCAGCCTTGTTGGTGAAGGTGATGGCAAAAATCCGCTTCGGCTCCAGCCCGGCTTGAATCAGCCGCCCCACTTTGTGCGTGATCACCCGCGTCTTGCCCGAGCCCGCCCCGGCCAGCACCAGGCACGGGCCGTGCATGTAGTTCACGGCCTCTTGCTGGGCGATGTTGAGGCTGGGGGCGGGGGAGGGGGAGGAGGACACCATAACACGTTGAATTAATTGAGAAAATTGCTGATCCGTGCATATTTGACGTTATGACATCGAATAATCTGAAATCGCCATTGTCGGCGGCTTAAGTGACCGCTCGGCGAGAATCCCCCCGTGCTGCAAATCCTCCTCGTCACCTTCCCCTTCTTTGCTTTGGTACTCGCAGGCTACGTTGCCGGGCGGCGCGGCTGGCTGCCGCTGGAGGCGATTCCGGGCTTGAACGGCTTTGTGCTGTTCTTCGCGCTGCCGTGCCTGTTGTACCGCTTTGGCGCGATGCTGCCGGTGGCGCAGTTGCTGGATGCGAGTGTGTTTTTTGTTTACCTGGCCTGCGGGTTGATGATCGTGGCGTTTGCAATTGCGATCAGTTTCAATGCGCGCGTTCGCTGGAACGATGCCTCGTTTGGCGCGCTGGTGGCAGCGTTTCCCAACACGGGCTTCATGGGCGTGCCGCTGTTGGTAGCGCTGCTCGGCCCCAAGGCGGCGGGGCCGGCCATCATCACGATTTTGGCGGATTTGCTGGTCATCACCTCGCTGTGCATTGCGCTGTCTCGTCTGGATGGCGCGGATGAACACGGCGCGGCCAAGGCGGCGAAAAACGCACTCAAAGGCGCAGCGATGAACCCGATGCCGTGGGCGATTTTGGCCGGGGCATTGTCGTCAGCCGTCAGCCTGGAGCTGCCCAAGCCCGTCGAGCAGACGCTGGGCATGTTGGCCGATGCGGCCTCGCCGGTGGCGCTGTTCACCATTGGCGCGGTGCTGGCCCGCTCACAAATCCTCACTGCACGCGGGCACGCCGAGCCGCTGGTGCTGGGCGACTATTTGCCCATCGCCGTGATCAAGCTGCTGCTGCACCCCGTGTTGGTTCTCGTGGTGGGTGCGCTGGCCATCAGCCTGGGCGTGCCTTTGGGCAAATTCGCGCTGACGGTGATGGTGCTGGTCGCCGCCCTGCCCAGCGCCAGCAACGTGGCCATGCTGGCCGAGCGTTACGATGCCGACAGCGCCCGTATCGCCCGCATCATCATGGTGACGACGGCAGCGGCGTTTTTGACGTTTTCAGGGGCGGTGGCGTTGATGATCTGAAAAAATAACTCTGAAGTTAATAAATTGGCAAAAACCTGACAATCGCCCACAGAAATATGAATCCCATAGCGCTCTAGCTCTCGTATTTGTTGTATTTTTTGCTATTTTTAATGTAGTAATCAGGGATTGAATATTTGTCGCGAAGGTAGGTGGGTGTGATGTTGAAAGGCCTGACCGTTCGCAGTAACAGTGATAAATCTGACCTGAGTTGGCATCGCGCAAGCGGACCCAACTTCCACCGTCACCTTGGGCTTAAACTTCTGCGTGCTTATTGAACAACAACAAATTGGGGCGATGCGATGAAGGCCGACGATTCAGTCCGTAGCGACCTCTTTGTCACCGCCAACTCAGAGGCCACACCCGGCAACGGCTTGTTCGCCGACAACGTCATGCACCAGTTGGTCAAGCTGGGGCGATTGCACCGCTTTGCGCCACAAACCATTTTCATGGTGGAGGGTGACATCGTCGATTCGGTTCACATCATTCTTGAAGGTCGCG
>JANOTO010000153.1:0-9034 GCA_031416395.1 Rhodoferax sp.
GGTCATGCTGATTGAAGAGCGCAGGTCGTGGGCCGACAAAGCTCATGTCACCTTTCAAGATGCTCCACAATTGAGGTAATTCGTCCAAACTGCTTTTGCGCAAAAAACTGCCAATGGGGGTCAAAAACGAATCTGGGTCAGACAGCAGATGCGTTGCCACCGCCGGGGTATCAATCCGCATGCTGCGAAACTTAGGCATTTTGAAGATTCGATTATTGCGCCCCACCCGGTCAGACCAGTAAAATGCTGGGCCGCTGGATGTCGTCCGTACCGCGATCGCCAGCAATACCAGTGGAATCAAAATCAGCACGCCAATTACCGCGGCCAATGCCAGGTCGATCAAACGTTTCATGCAAGTTTCACGAGACCCGACATACCTGCTACGGCGCGGCGCAAACCCTCTTCAACCACCACGGGGGGTCGCCAACCGAGCAAGTTACGCGCCTTGGAAATATCCACCTGCAAACTGCCACAAAGCCGCTGCACCTCGTCCTCTTTGCCCAGCAGCATCGCCCCGGCCTGCAAGGCCCACACCGGCACCGGTAGCAGGCGCGGGGAGACACCGGCAGCACGCGCCAGCCCACGCACCAGCTCGGTGGTGGACAGATCATTGCCGTCACTCACTAAAAAAGTCTCGTTCGCTGCTTTGGGATGCGTCATGCATACCATGATGAAATCCACAAAATTGTCCAGAGCCACCAGGCTGCGCCGATTGTTCACCGACCCCAGCGCCAGCGGTCGCCCTTGCTGCACTGCCTGCATCAACGTCGCAAAGTTCGCCTTCACACCCGGCCCATAAACCAGAGGCGGGCGGATGATCACCACCTCCATCCCGGTATCGGCACTGATCTGCCGCAAGCCTTGCTCAGCCTCGTACTTGCTCAAGCTGTAGGCATCTTGCGGGTTGGGAATATCAGCCTCAGTAAACGGCCGATCCGGCTGCGTACTTTCTCCATTCACTTTGGCGGTGCTGATGAACACAAACCGCTTGACCCCCGCCGTTGCCGCCTGGCGCGCCAAATTCAAAGTACCACCCACGTTGACCTCGCGGAACGCGGCGATGGGGTCGGCCGTGGTGTCTTGCATGACGTGGACGCGGGCGGCTAGGTGGATAAAGGTCTTCGCGCCGTGCAACGTCGGCAGCCAATGCGTGGTCGCGTCAATTCGGCTCACGCGAACCCGCCCCGGCAGAGCGCCGTGGGGGGGTAAAAAATCCCGACCGACGCGTGAAAGCTCGCATCTACGCAGATCAAGCTCAGCACAGAGTGCTCGCCCCACGAAACCGCTGCCACCGGTCACAACGATGCGATTCTGGTTCGGCTTCAACGCGACTACTGCCATGGTTGTCTCAGCGTTTCTCGCTCAATGTATCGTAGAAGGCCAATACCTCCACGGCTATTTTATCGGGGGCGAAAAGCGCCACAGTTCGCGATCGGGCCAAAACCCCCATTCGCTGGCAAAGCGGCTCATCCGAAATCAGGGTTAGAAGCGCGTGCGTTAACTCGGGGACATTGGCGGGCATGAACAGAAGGCCCGTTTCGCCATCACTTACGGCGTCGACAATCCCGCTTATTCGTGATGCTACCGCTGGTACACCGCAGGCCGCCGCTTCAATGAGCGTCATGCCAAAGCCTTCTCGATAGCTGGGGAGGCAAAATACGTCAGCCGTGGCCATGTACCGCTCTGGCGTGCGAGTAAAGCTTTGGTAATGGATGCGGTGGCGGTACTCGCCACACATTTCCTGAAGCGCGCTGAAATGGATGTCTTCCTGAGCTCCCACCAGCAGCAGCGCGACATCAGGTCGGCGGCGCGAAATGTCAAGGAAAGCTTCAACCAGATCAAGCACGCCTTTATCGCGGTTGAGCCTCCCCATGAACAGAATGAGCTTGGTGTGTTGGTCAATGCCCAAGTCTTGTCGCGTTATGCGCCGGACGTTCGAGTCAGGACAAAACCGAAGTGGGTCTACACCACAAATCGAGCCAGCACCAATCACTTTAGACTGCCCTTGGAAAAGCACGCCCTCCCGCACTAGAAATTTCTGCTGTGAGGCACTCACCGTCAATACATCGGTCGCCATCCAAGCCACCATGCGATCAAACGCTTTGAGAGTTGACCGTCGCCAACCCCTTCGCGTTGCCCATACCTCGCCGTGAAATGTATGAATACGAATCGGCACCCTGGTTATCCAGGCTGCGGTCACTCCAAGGAGCCCAGACTTTGGGAAGTGGGAGTGAACGATGTCAAACTGCTCGCGCCGAAACAGTCTCATCAACAAAAACAAGGCCACCAAATCACTCCCCAATGAAGGGCGACGTGATATGGGAAGCAAAATAACGCGTGCACTCAGACCCTGTATCAAATGAAGATCAGTGGAGTTGCACACCACCGTCACATCGTATTTTTGTGCCGCGACCTCTATATGCCCGCGCAAAAAAGAATTAACGATGGCGGGTATCGTCGCAACAATACAAAGTTTTTTCAACGTGAGTGCACCGGGTAAAAACCATATGGAGGAGCATTTGTTTCAGTCAACCAGAGGTGCCAATGACGCGACGGACGGCGTTGAGCATTAGTCTTGTAGTTTTGACACCCAGTACTTTTGACAGACTCAGGCCGATGTACGCGCGCGCCATTGCCAATTGCCAAAACCCTCCTGAGCTTTGAAGACCATTTTTGCGCCGAGCTGCTCGAACCTCCTTCAGTGCTCGAACGTTGTTGCCTGGGTTGGAGCTGATACCACCCTGGCGCATGCCGGTTACGACAATATCAGGGATAAACATGGCGTCATTTGCTACTAGTTCTCTGAGCAACATTTCATAGTCGCCCGCAATTCGATAGGATTCATCAAACTTGCCATGCTGAGCGAATAGGCTTTTTCTGTGCATCACCGCTGGATGAGGCAGGCTCATCAACTGCTTGAAGCGCGTTTTCACCTGTGCCCAAGGTACACCCATTCGGAAGAGCTCATCGCCAGACTGATTTAGCAACATGATTTGCCCGTAGGCTACGTTGATGTCAGCCGGTGTGTGCGACAAACCCCACGCCAGTCGTTGAAGTACGTCATGGCCCCACAGGAAATCATCTGAACCGATGAAGCAGACCCAGTCGCCGGTGGCCTTCGCAAGGCCTTTGTTCCAGGCGCTGTAGATGCCGCGATCAGGCTCTGAAACCCAATAAGCAAGTGCGCCGCTGTTGGCTTTGATCAACTCAGCCGAACCATCCGTTGAGCCACCGTCGATCACGATCAACTCTTTGAGCTCATAGTTTTGATTGTAAACACTGTCAATACACTGCTGCAAGGTCTCGACACCGTTGTAGACCGACACGATCACGGTGATCAGAGGCATGGAGTCGCCCGGTGCCAGGACACTTTTCACTTTATTTGATTCTCATTGAGCGCGGTGTTTTGATTTTCAACACGAGAAAGCACAACTTCAACTCGTTCCAGCACGCTTTTGACCGTCACGCCAGCGATGCATGGGACAGGGCCGCCAACTACGTGAGGCTGAGTGCAACGCCAATTGCAGTTATAACAGGGCATCTTATGAACCGCGACCACAGATTTCCCACCATCAAGCCTGGTAGGGTAGGGCATGAACCGCCCATAGTGACCGCCCCCGAGAATACAAACCGTCGGAGTAGACACAGATGCCGCAATGTGAACAGCCGAAGTCTCATTGGAAATCAACAGTTTGGCCGCACGTAGCACCTCCGTCAATTCAGTCAAGGTGGTCAAACCGCTGAAGTTGATCGCACGCGTTACACCGCTTTGGTCAATCACGTCCTGACAAACCAGCTTGTCGCCTGGGCCACCACACAAAACTGGAACCCAGCCCGTCATACGATGCAGCGTCGCCACAGCTTCAGCAAACTTTGCTGCTGGCCATTGCCTTCCACTCCAGGATGCGCCGGGAAAAATGACGAAGTAGGATGCATTTACTTCCAATCTAGCTGGCAGCGAACCCATGTTTGGTAGCACTGGACGACGGGCAAGGAAAACTCGCCCGCTCAAATTCTCAACAAACTCCACGTTTCGCTCAAGCTCCATCATTGGAGCCAAAGCGGCAGGAACGAGCTTTGTGTACCACGTGTCCGACACTCGCTTCAAGATGGAACGGGTATTGGTTAAATCGCCTGCTGAACCAATGCGATGCTTGCCTCCAGTCGCCCAGACAATGGCATCTCCATGAAGAAATACGCGAGAGAAAGTGGGCTGAATAACTGTATCAAAACCGTGCTTTCTGAGTCGACGCAGTAATTGATATCGATAAACAAAACTCGCATCAAATCGTTTGAGATCTACCGCCACAACGTCGTCCCAGTGGGGCAGAGTTCTCGCAAGATCGATCACCGCTGAACTTACGCAAAGAGTTATTCGAATGTTGGGGTATAGGCTGCGAAATTCTTTTGCCGAGTCAAGCCAGATAACGAAGTCGCCAATTGCATCCAATCGGATCAATAAAATTTCATTTCTCGAGGTAATTGAACCGCTGAGTAGCTTCGCGAGCACACCCGCCACACAACATAGCGCATACTGAAATAATCGCATCAAACCGCGCATGGTATTGGTATTAACTGTAGTTTAATTTACCGCGTTACCACATACAAAACTGGGTTTAAGATAGTTGGATTTGGATTAGAGTTTACGGCCCGCAAAAATCGAATTGCTTTATGGTAAACCCATCTAATGATCTTTTGTGCGGTCTGTTTTACGCCGGTTTTATAGATTTCTTCGTAGCCGTAAAACTTCATTTCCTTGAATCCTGCGGCTAGAAGCACCTGTGCAAGGCTGTGCTCGACAAAACCGCTGACATGCGTGAAGTCGTTGAAATGATGCAAGTAACCAAATGGACTTTGAAGGTTGGGAACCTGGACGATCAATTTGCCATCGACACCCAAACTTGCTCGAATAGCCTTCAAGAATCCGATAGTTTGACTCTTGGGCACGTGCTCTAATACGTCCAGACAGGTGATAAGTGAGAATTTTCTTGGGTTCTCAGTTAGCCACGATTCTGTGTCTTCGGCTACGACGCAGTTAAGTCCAAGTGCCTGACAAAAGCGGACTGTTGAAGGCGAAATGTCAACCCCTTGATAGGTATGACCCCAGTCACGCATACAAGACAACATTTCCCCGCGACCGATACCAATATCAAGAACCAATTTTGACTTATCCTCTGGAAAGTACTTGCGATAGTTGTTTTGAAATTGCGTAAACTTGAAAGTAGCTTGGCCACGTCCGTCAAACGATGTTTCAACATAGTTGTCAAAAATCTCTTTCATAGCTAACTCATTTTGGCCATTAAACTTCTCCTAAAGACGATTCCATAAAATACGAGGATGACCCCACAATATAGAAAGATATACCCAGCAATCATCGCCTCGATTCCAAATAAATTAACAAGCATTAACTTCGTGGGTAATGCAATGACAGTAAGCGCGACTACAGCGATCACTTGCTCTCGAACTATTCCGCAGCCATTTAACATCATCGCCAACGCATTGCCCAAACTTTCGCAAAGCGTCCAGACTGCAAAAACCAATACAAGAGACATCGGCACTGCAATGGTATTTTTAGTCCACCATTCGATCAGCGGCTGACTGGCAGCAACCAGAAGTACACACCCAAGCATTGCGGAGCCACTGGTAATTAGGATACTTCTTTTGAGAGTTGCTCGAATGAACGGCTTGTCGCTGTAGGAATTTGCGTTGGCGTAGGCCGACCAAAGCGGTGCGTTGATCATTGACAAAGGTATGCTGACAAGTTGAAACAAACGCTGGGTGACGCTGTATGCAGCCACATGCGCAGCGCCTAACGCGTTGGATATGATCAAACTATCGGCACCCCATCCCACCATTGTTCCTAGCTGCAATAGGAAAAATAACCCCCCTGTCTTGAGCAGTGGTGTTTTGCTCGCATGAATTGCGCCGCCAATTCCCTTTAGCCGAAGTTGCCCCCGCTTTATCAGCAGAAAAAGGAGCGTAAGGCTGCCTGCGCATTGCCAGCCCAATGTGGCCAATAGCAAAGTGGCGACATCGGCGCGATCGGCGGCAGCAACCAGGAGTGTCAATATCGACATGATCGACCCTGTCGCCGACGCAAAGTGCGCCTCATACGAGCGTTGTAGCCCCGCGAAAACTCTTTGGACGCCATTTCCGAAGAGGTTCAAACCGAACAGGGCTGCGAACAAAAAAAGAGCTTCCTTAATTTCGCTTTGAATAACGGGATCCTGAACTTTGATAAGCCTTTCCCATGGCAGAACTGTAGCAAGTGCGAACAGAATGAAAGACGCAAGCACTCCAACGAGAAACACCAGGCCCAGGCCGCCGCTGATCGTACGCGCTAATGCATCTGAATCAGCAACAGATGCGCTGTGTGCAACATGGTTGGTCAGCGCGTTTCCAATACCCAAGTCCAGGAAGATCAGCATGCCGACAAAACTGGCGATGGTCATCCAAACACCAAACCTCTCGGCACCGAGGTAGGGCAGCGTCAGGCTGACGCTGAGCAGCAGCACCAACATGGCAACAGCTTTGCTAAACACATTGGCAATGATTGACCACAGCACCAGACGGTAGCGTTCGTCGGAGCGTCCGGTCTCGGTTGAGACATCAAATGGCCGCAACCGCAGGTATTTAGACCACTTCCTCACGTTAACGGATCCCAATCGAGCGGGGTTTTAGGCGCGGCTATGGGCAAAGTCCGAATAAGCGAGTTTTAGGCCTGCGTGAAGCGCGGTACTCGGCATCCACCCCAAACCATTCAACCGCCCACTGTCGATCCACTTGCGCGGTACACCGTCGGGCTTGGTGGCATCGAAGCAGATCTCGCCCGAGTAGCCTACGACCCCGCTCACTGCTGCTGCCAACTCGGATATGGTGACATCGCTACCGAACCCTACATTCAGGTGGCTCTGCGTTGGAGAGATCGCACTTTGGTAGGTTTTTGCCGGTAGTTGCATGACAAACACGCAGGCGCGAGCCATGTCGTCTACATACAAGAACTCCCGCCGGGGTGTGCCAGTACCCCATATCACGACCTCGGCGGCACCGCTGAGCTTGGCTTCATGAAAACGCCGGATCAACGCGGGGATAACGTGGCTGTTTTCAGGATGGTAGTTGTCACCGGGGCCATACAGGTTGGTGGGCATAACGCTGCGGTAGTCGCGACCATACTGTCGGTTGTAGCTTTCGCACAGTTTGATGCCTGCGATTTTGGCAATGGCATAAGGCTCGTTGGTCGGCTCAAGCGGGCCGCCCAATAACGCCTCTTCACGCATGGGTTGGGGTGCCAGGCGCGGATAAATGCAACTGCTGCCCAGAAAAATCAGCTTTTGAACACCGTGGACATGCGCGCAATGAATGACGTTGGTCTGCATCATCAGGTTTTGATAGATGAACTCGGCTGGATAGCTGTTGTTGGCATAAATCCCACCCACTTTAGCGGCTGCCAGATAGACCTGCGCAATTTGGTTCGACGCAAAAAAGTCTCCTACCAATCGCTGATTACACAAATCAAGGTCGGCGTGCGTGCGGGTAATTAGTTGTGAGGCCTTGACGCCTTGAGCCAACAGAGTGCGCACGATGGCGCTGCCCACCATTCCGGTATGGCCTGCCACAAAAATTTTTCCGGCATCTAGCATGGCCTGACACGTTCCGTCATGATTCCTGGCTCAACGCGACAGTAAAGCCGTGATTTTTCAGCAAGGCTTGTTGCTTGGCCTGATTCAGGTCGCTTAGAACCATTTCTCGTACCAGTTCATCCAGCGTTATTTCGGGCTCCCAGTCAAGATCGGTTTTGGCCCGCGCCGCATCACCCAGCAGGCTCTCCACTTCCGTGGGGCGGAAATAGCGCGCATCCACTTTCACGACAACATCACCCACTTTCACGGCAGGCGCGAGATCGCCAACAACTTGCCTTACCACCGCATATTCATCAACCCCTCGACTCTCGAAGGCAAGATCCAGCCCTAAGTTGTCTGCCGCTTTTCGGACAAACTCCCGCACACTGCACTGCACGCCCGTCGCAATCACGTAGTCTTTAGGTTGAGCTTGCTGCAACATCATCCACTGCATGCGAACATAGTCTTTTGCGTGGCCCCAGTCCCGCAAAGCGTCCATATTGCCCATGTAGAGGCATTGCTCTAGTCCCTGCGCAATGTTAGCCAAACCCCGCGTGATTTTGCGGGTCACGAAGGTTTCGCCCCGACGTTCGCTCTCGTGGTTGAACAAGATGCCGTTGCACGCGTAGATACCATACGCTTCACGGTAGTTGACCGTCATCCAGTACGCATAAAGTTTGGCCACAGCGTAGGGGCTACGGGGATAGAAAGGTGTCGTCTCGCGCTGCGGACTTTCACGCACCAACCCATACAACTCTGACGTACTGGCCTGGTAGAAGCGGGTTTTCTTTTCCAGCCCCAAGATTCGGATGGCCTCCAGTAAACGCAGAGTACCCAGGGCATCTACATCAGACGTGTACTCTGGGCTCTCAAAACTGACCGCCACATGGCTTTGAGCCCCCAGGTTGTAGATTTCATCCGGCTGGGTTTCTTGCACGATACGAATCAGGCTGCTGGTATCGGTTAAATCGCCGTAGTGCAGTTTAAAGCGGGCGTTCTGGACATGCGGGTCTTGATAGATGTGATCAATGCGCTGCGTGTTGAACGAACTCGCGCGCCGCTTGATCCCATGAACGATGTAGCCCTTGCTCAAAAGCAGCTCGGCCAGGTACGAACCGTCCTGGCCGGTAATCCCCGTGATGAGTGCTACTTTTTGGGTCATTCCAGCGTTATCGAAAAACTTCCGCCACCGCCAAACGCAAACCGGCTGCGTCTTTGGCAGAGAGCTGAGGAGTCACGTCGGCAGGCCACTGCACCCCTATCCCCGCATCATCCCACGCAATACACCGCTCAAATTGCGGTGCGTAATAGTCAGTCGTCTTGTACAAAAAGTCTGCCGAATCGCTGGTTACCAAAAAACCATGCGCAAACCCGGGGGGAACCCATAGTTGGCGATGGTTTTCCTCCGACAGCTC
>JANOTO010000154.1:0-10284 GCA_031416395.1 Rhodoferax sp.
GCCTCGCGTGCATCGTCGCGGCGCAGGCCGTGCAGGTCGAGCTGGCGCTGGATGCTCCAGTCGCCCCGGCGCAGTTTGCGCGTCACATCGGTGCCGATGCCGGGCTGGCGAAAGCTCATGTGCTCGTCAGCCTCCATCAGCGTGCCGACGTCAAACTCGTCGCTGATGGCTTCGATCAGCACGGCTTGGTCGTCCAGCTCGGCCTGGCGGGCGATTGGTTCGGGCCTCGCTTTAACGATCACTGCGCGGCGCTTGTCGGGCAGCGGGTTCACAATCCCGGCGGCGTTGATGAACAGGTTTTTCTCGGCGGCCAGTTTGGCGGCAACGCGTGTCCGTTCGGCTGTCAGTAGCGCCTGCTCTTTGGCGCGTAGTTCGATCTCTTTTTTCACGCCTCCCAGGCCTGCCAGTGACGTGACCTTTTCGGCTTTCACAGCAAGCCTTTCTCGGCGAATGAGAATACTTCACCCGTGCCCACAATCATGTGATCCATCACCGGGATGTCGATCAACGCGAGTGCCGCCTTCAGCACACGCGTGAGCGACTCGTCCGCAGGCGAGGGTTCGGCCGAGCCGCTGGGGTGGTTATGTGCCAGCACGACGCTCGTCGCCTGATGGTGCAGCGCGCGCAGCACCACCTCGCGTGGGTACACGCTGGTGTGCGTGAGCGTGCCCTGGAACAGCTCTTCAAGCGCGATCATGCGGCTTTTCACATCAAGAAACAGCACCGCAAACACCTCCTGCGTTTTAGCGGAGAGTTGCAGTTGCAGATATTCCTTGACTGCTCCTGGCGTGGCAAACACGGTGCGCTGTTTGAGCTGCTGCGCCATGGCGCGGCGGGCCAGCTCCAACACGGCCAAGATCTCCGCACGCTTGGCAGGGCCCAGGCCTTTGACGCGTTTTAAATCATCGCCACTGGCTTGCAGCAGGCCTGCAATACCGTCAAAACCCGCTTCGCCCGCGCTGTTGGTTTTCAGGTGCAGCAGCTCGTCGGCCATCTGCAACACGCCTTTGCCAGCAATGCCAGTGCGCAACAGCAGGGCCAGCAGTTCGGCATCGCTTAGGGCTGCGGGACCGCGTGCGAGGAGCTTTTCGCGCGGGCGGGCATCGGTGGGGAGGGATTTAATGGACATGACGGTGACAAGGCCTGTGTTCAGCGCTGCAAACACAGGCTTTCTACAATAGAGCCATGATTATCGAGAGTTCTCACACCCCGCTTGTTGCCAAGGTTGACACAGGCTCCTTCCTCACCCTGCATTACCGCCTGGCTGGGCCTGCGGGCGACATCATCAACACCTTCAGCGGCAAGCCTGCCACGCTGTCATTGGGCACGGGTGAGCTGTCGCCAGCGGTGGAGCAATGTCTGCTGGGGCTGGCAGAAGGCACCCGCGCGACGTTTGAGTTGCCTGCTGGGGCCGCGTTTGGTGAACGCAAGGAGGATATGCAGCAGTGGGTGGCGCGCAAGCTGCTGACCCGGCTCGGCGATCCGCTGGAGACTTACCGCGTGGGTGATGTGGTGCAGTTCCCCACGCCTGATGGTCAGAGCCAGTACGCGGGTGCTGTGGTGCAGGTTGGCAATCAAGAGGGTAGTGATGCGATTCTGTTTGATTTCAACCACCCGCTGGCAGGCCAGCCGGTCACGTTTGAAGTGCATTTGATTGGAGTTTTATGAACGCAGTGCCGCAAGAGATCGTGCTTGCCGAGCCCAGAGGCTTTTGTGCAGGGGTTGACCGCGCGATTGAGATCGTGGAGCGTGCGCTTACGAAATTTGGCCGCCCCATCTACGTGCGTCACGAAATCGTCCACAACACTTATGTGGTGAACGACCTCAAAGAGAAGGGCGCGATCTTCATCGAAGAGCTGGCCGACGTGCCGCCCGGTGCCACGTTGGTGTTCAGCGCGCATGGCGTGAGCAAGGCGATTCACAACGAGGCGCATGCGCGGGGTTTTCAGATTTTTGATGCCACCTGCCCACTCGTGACCAAGGTGCATGTGGAGGTCGCCAAACTGCACAAAGAGGGCTACGAGTTCATCATGATTGGCCACAAAGGCCACCCGGAGGTCGAGGGCACCATGGGCCAGTTGAGCAGCGGCATTCATCTGGTGGAAGACGTGGCCGATGTTGCCACGGTGAACCCGTCGCAAACCAGCAAGCTCGCCCTCGTTACGCAAACCACCTTGAGTGTGGACGACGCGGCCGAGATTTCCGCCGCCGTGAAGGCGCGCTTCCCCCGCGTGCGTGCACCCAAGCAACAAGACATCTGCTACGCCACGCAGAACCGGCAGGACGCGATAAAAGTGATGTCGCCGCAGGTGGATCTGATGATTGTGGTCGGTAGCCCCACCAGCTCCAACAGCAATCGATTGGCCGAGTTGGCCCGCAAACTGGGCGTAGAGAGCTACATGGTTGATAGTGCGGACGAATTGCAACCGAAGTGGCTCGAAGGCCGCCAGCGGGTCGGGCTGACTGCCGGAGCCTCCGCGCCGGAGATTCTGGTCAAAGAGGTGATTGACCGCATCAAGGCTTTAGGTGCGGTGTCGGTGCGCAAGATGGATGGCATCGAAGAGACCATCAAGTTCCCATTGCCCAAGGGATTGAAACTGTGAACTTAGACACCGTGCGCGATGAGATTGACGCAGCAGTTCGCCGATTAAGCCACCACAGCTTGCTTTTACGCGAAACGCCGCTGCTTAAATTGCCCGGCAGCGCCGTCAACATCTCCTGCGCCGAAGTCTGGCTCAAGCTTGAACAGTTGCAGGTGGGCGGCAGCTTCAAGGCGCGTGGCATGCTCAATCGAATCCTCGCCAGCCCGATTCCGAAGAGTGGGGTGATCGTGGCCTCGGGTGGCAACGCGGGCATTGCCACCGCTGCTGCCGCGCAGGCTCTGGGCGTGCCGTGCGAGGTGTTTGTGCCCACCGTGTCCAGCCCCGCAAAGCAGGCCAAACTGCGCGAGCTGGGTGCTACCGTGGTGGTCACAGGTGCTGCGTATTCAGAAGCGCTGCAAGCCTGCCTGGCGCGCCAGCAGGAGACGGGTGCGCTGATGACACATGCCTACGATCAGGTCGAGGTGGTGGCGGGCGCAGGCACGCTCGCGCGCGAGATCGAAATGCAGGGTGGTGTGCCGCACAGCGTGCTGGTCAGCGTGGGTGGTGGCGGTTTGATCGGCGGAGTAGCGGCCTGGTTTGCGGGGCGAAGCAAGGTGGTGGCGCTGGAATCTGAGCACACGCCCACGCTGTATGAGGCGCGCAAGGCGGGCACGCCGGTGGACGTGGCAGTCAGTGGCATCGCCGCCGACTCACTCGGAGCCAAACGCATCGGCAACATCGGCTGGGCCATCGCTCAGCAGCATGTACACGATGCCTTGCTCGTAAGCGATGACAGCATCCGCGCCGCGCAAAAGTGGCTGTGGAACAACCTGCGCCTGGCCGTGGAGCCCGCCGCCGCGCTGGGGCTGGCGGCCTTGCAGACGGGAGCGTATGCCGCGCGGGCGGATGAAAAAGTCTGCCTGATTCTGTGCGGCGCAAATGTGGACTTGGCGAGTTTGTAGTTGGTTTTGAATGATTTACTACAATTGTGGTTAAAATTACGAAAAAAATTAACCTTGGAGTTAATTCTCACTGAATTTCGTCAAAAACCTTCAAATTAAGAGCGTTTTTGGCCTCTGGCTCTCGAATGACATGCATAAGCAGCTATGCATTTAATAGTAACTTGATGGTGTGAGCGCGGCGCTTGCGTCGCCCTGCGAACGGCTGAATCTAAAATGCCGTCATGCTAGACATCACCCTCCTCAGAAAAGACCTCGACGGCGTCATCGCCCGTCTGCAAACCCGCAAAAACCCCCAGGTGTTTTTGAATGTCGATACGTTTCGCGCGCTGGAGTCCGAGCGCAAAACCATCCAGACCCGTACTGAGGAGCTGCAAGCGCTGCGCAATTCGTTAAGCAAGCGGATCGGCCAGCTTAAATCCAAAGGCGCTGCGGGTGCGGCTGAGGCCGATGCGGCGATGGCGCAGGTGAGCGCTTTCAAAGCCGAGCTGGAAGCTTCAACCACGCGGCTTGACGCGCTACAAATTGAGTTGCAAGCCCTGTTACTGTCTGTGCCTAACCTGCCACACGCCAGCGTGCCCGTGGGTGCTGACGAGCACGGCAACATCGTCGTCCGCACATGGGGCGAGAAGCCAAAACTTGCGTTCGATGTCAAAGACCACGTCGATGTCGGCACGCCCTTGGGGCTGGACTTTGACATGGGCGTGAAGCTCACCGGCTCGCGCTTCACCGTGATGAAAGGTGCCATCGCGCGCCTGCACCGGGCGCTCGGCGCATTCATGCTGGACGTGCAAACCCAGGAGCACGGCTATACCGAGTGTTACGTGCCCTACATCGTGAACGCCGACAGCTTGACCGGCACCGGCCAGTTGCCCAAATTTGAAGGCGATCTGTTTGCCGCCAACAAGGGCGGCCAGGAGGGCGAGCCGGTGGCGGACAACGCGGCGCTGTACCTCATCCCTACCAGTGAAGTGCCACTGACCAATTTTGTGCGCAACGAGATGTTGGCAGAAGCGGCGCTGCCGATGAAGCTCACCGCCCACACACCGTGCTTTCGCTCGGAGGCGGGCTCTTACGGGCGCGACACGCGCGGCATGATTCGCCAGCATCAGTTTGACAAGGTGGAGATGGTGCAAATCGTGCATCCTGACAAAAGCGATGCCGCGCTGGAGGAGATGACGGGCCATGCCGAGGCGATTTTGCAAAAGCTCGGCCTGCATTACCGCGTGATGGCGCTGTGTACCGGCGACATGGGTTTTGGTGCCGCGAAAACCTATGACCTGGAGGTCTGGCTGCCCTCGCAAAACACCTACCGAGAGATCAGCTCAGTTTCCAACTTCGAGGCTTTTCAAGCGCGCAGGCTGCAGGGCCGCTTCAAAAGTTCGCAGGGTAAAACCGAGTGGGTGCACACCCTGAACGGCTCGGGCTTGGCGGTGGGGCGCACCCTGGTGGCGGTGCTGGAGAATTATCAGAATGCCGATGGCTCGGTCACCGTGCCAGCGGTGTTGCGCGCGTACCTGGGCGGTATGGAGACTTTGCAGGCCGTCGCAAACCCCCGGTAGACCGTGCCTCGGGCTTGGTTACCAACCGCGTCCGAGTCTTGACCTGCGCTGAAATGGCGCTGATACTATTTGTTTCATCAGTCGGGGCCCATGCTCCAAAACACGGCCCCCACGCCTCAACTACATGACGTCCAACGCGTTTGCCTTGATACAGGTTTTCCTCATTTCATTGGGTGTTTTGGTGGCCATTGGCCTGGTGCTTTACTTCGTGTTGGGCACCCGACGCGGATCGGACAAGCGCACTATTGCGGCGCCAGAACCTGCTGACATCCCCATCACAGGCACAGGTAGATTGCCTGACGATGTGCAGCACGGTTTTGAGGGGGGTTCAGACGCCGCGACGACTTCCGCCCCAGCGCCCGACGATGGGCTGTCGCCCCCAGTCTTTACGGCGGATGCCAGCGGCGGTGTTGACACGGCTGACGCTGCATTCCTGGAGGATGCGGCAAGTCGGGCGCCACCCGAGACGATGGCGATTTTGGTGGTGGATGACTCTGCCGTGCCCAGAGCCAAGCTGCGCAAACTGTTTGAGCGCAATGGCTATGAAGTAGTCACCGCCAATGACGGCGTACAGGCGCTTGAGGCCATGTCGGATAAAAAATTTGCGGTGATCATCACCGACCTGGAAATGCCGAACATGAATGGTTTCGAGCTGATCGCAGCCATTCAGGGCAAGCTCGAAACCGAAGACATTCCGGTCATCGCCATCACTGGCCACGAAGAGATGCAGGCGCAGGTTCAAAACTTGCAAGGTCTGTACGGAATATTCAGAAAGCCGTGGGTGGATCTCGACCTGCTCAAGCGTGTGGATGTTCTCGCATCGCTGAAAAGATAATCAGGACAGTCAACTCAACGGTGCCATCACGGTACCGGTGCTCTCGCGCTTGGGCGCAATGCGCCCGGTGGAGAACCGAGATGTCACAAACGCATTGGATGCGGCTTCGGTGATGTAAGACTCAAACGCATCCGCCATCATCGGTTTGCTGAAAAGGTAGCCTTGCACCTCGTTGCAGCCCTCTTCGCGCAAATAGTCGAGCTGGGCTTCAGTTTCCACGCCTTCCGCAATGGTCTGGATACCCAGGCTGCGCGCCATGCTGATGATCGCCCCGACGATGGCCTTGTCGTCCGGGTCGTCGGTGATGTCGCGCACAAAACCCTGGTCGATCTTGATCTTGTACACCTTGAAGCGCTTCAAATAGCTGAGCGACGAATAGCCCGTGCCAAAGTCATCAATGGCCAGGCGAATGCCGCGCCGGGCCAGTTCGTCCAAGGTGGAAATGGCGGCCTGCGGGTTGGCCATGGCGGCGCTTTCGGTCAGCTCCAGCTCAAACAGCTCAGGCGGCACGCGGGCATCGTTCAGGCACTGCGTTACGAACTGCGGCAACTCGGCATGGCGGAACTGGACGGCAGACAGGTTTACCGCCATGATCATGGGTGCCATGCCGCGCTGCATCCAGGCCGCCAACTGCTCGATGGCGCTGCGAATCACCCACTGGCCGATTGGCAAGATCAAGCCATTGTTCTCGGCGATGGGAATGAACTCTGATGGTGATACGTGGCCCCACTGCGGATGTTCCCAGCGCAACAGCGCCTCCACACCCACGATGTCACCTGATTCGAGCGAGATCTGCGGCTGGTAGCGCAGCGACAGCTGGTTGTGCAAGAGCGCACGGCGCAGCGCATTGCCCAAGGCCAGGCGTCGGTCGGAGTTGCCCTGGATCTCGCCTGAGTAGAAATGAAAACCGTTGCGCCCATCCGCCTTGGCCCGGTACATGGCTGCATCAGCGCATTTGGACAGCGCGTCCAGGTCGAGCCCATCCTTGGGGTACATCGCAATGCCGATGGACGGTGTGATAGTGAGCTCATGCCCCTCCACCATCACGGGCGACTGGGCCAGTTGCAGCAGCTTACTGGCTACGCGAGCTGCACCGGTGGCATTCGTATCGGGCAGCAGGATGATGAACTCGTCGCCGCCCAAGCGTGAGACGGTGTCCTGCTCGCGCACCAGCGTGCGCAGGCGCGAAGCCAGTTGCACCAGCACGGCATCGCCAACCCGGTGGCCGAGCGAGTCGTTGATGGTCTTGAAGTGATCCAGATCCAGAAACATCAGTGCCACTGAGCCTTGCGCGCGCTGCGCCATGTGCAGCGCATTAGCACAGCGATCGGCCAGCAGCACGCGGTTAGGCAGCCCGGTCAGGGCATCAAAGTGCGCCAGTTGCCGGATGCGGCTCTCGGACACCAACTGCTCGGCTGCCTTGGCTTCCAGTGCCTTGACGGTGCTGCGCAATTCGAGCGTGCGCGCCTGCACCAGGTTCTCAAGCTCCGTGTGCGCTTGCACCAGCGCGGCTTCTGCCGCCTTGCGCGCGCTGATGTCCTGCGCAATCCAGATCGAGCCCTGCTCGGTGCGGGCTACATCCACCAGCTTGGCGTGCACCTCGCACCAGATGGGCTCACCATCTTTCTTGCGCAGCACGATCTCGCCTTCAAAGGCCTGGCCGGCCGCAAAAGGGGCTGCGAAACTGCGTCCGGCCTCAAGCCAGTCTTCATCCGTCAAATACCAACGCCGCGATGAGCTGCCCAACAGCTCACCCGGCTCGTAGCCAAACAATTTTTCGAAGCTGCGGTTGCACTGCGTCACTTTTCGCTCATGCAAAAACACGATACCCACCATGGCGTTGTCCAGAATCAGGTTCTGCTGCGTCAGCAGGTTTTGCAGCTTCATCTGGTCGTCTTTTTGCGCACTGATGTCGTCAACGATCCAGATTGAACCCTCGTCAACTGCCTCAGGGTTGACGAGCTTACCGGTCAAGTGCGTCCAGAACAGCTCGCCACTGCGCCTGCGCATCAGCACCTCCGACTTGAAGGTCTGGCCCAGGGCCATCACCGTGTAAGCGGCCTTGCCCAAGGCGTGAAAGGAGGCCTCGCTGGGGTACAGCGACTGGCTGGTGTGCCCGATCGCCGATGAGGTGCTGCTGAGGTTGAAGATCTCCGCAAAACGCTGGTTGCAGCGCAGCACCGTGCGCTGGCGGATGAAGGCAATGCCCACACCCGCGTTGTCCAGCACCACCTGCTGGTCGCGCAGGGCCCGGCGCAGGCGGGCATTGATGCCGATCTGCGCATCAACCTGGGGGTCCAACTGCGATTCGGGCCAGGCATTGGCGGCTGCGTCAGCGCTCTCATCCACCATTGCGGCCTTGCTTGGGTCTGAGCTGGATCGAGCAGCCTGGCCCGTGTCAGCGCCCTTAGCAGCTCGCGTTTCAGCGGTCGTTTTCACAGGGCCGATATGAGGTATGTCATACGGAGTGATTGTCTCTTTTTTTCGAGGGTTTGCGCGGGAGCGCCCGCGCCACCAAAATCACCGTTGAACCACTTGGCTGCCGCATCGTGCACAAAAAAGGTCTTTGCTGCCGGGTATCGAGCAAAGACCCTTACTATTTTGGCGGAGAGGGTGGGATTCGAACCCACGGTACCTTGCGGTACGCCTGATTTCGAGTCAGGTACATTCGGCCACTCTGCCACCTCTCCACGATTACGATTGTAGCAGCGGGGTCATGCCGGGTTTGCCGCTCGAAGCGCGTCGATGGCAGCCTGAACGTGGCCCAACGCAACGCCTGGCGCGAGTTCAGCCGTGGCTTGCGACAGCAGACCCGTCAATGAATCTTTTTGTTGCAATTGCCGCACCAGTTGCCCAGCATCTTTGGGTGATTCAAAACCGATGCTTTGCAACAGCAAACCGCCCGCCACGTCGACCAATTTGACGTAAAACTTGCCATCGGCCTCGCGGTATTGCTTGAAGCTGGGCAGGACGGCTTTGGCGGCTTTGGTGACTTTTGATTCGCTGGTCTGGCGCAGGTCGCGCAGGCCCACCGCCTGGCGCAGGCGCGCGGCAAACGGAGCCGACAGGGCGCGCGCTTTCTGCGCACCCGCCAGAAGAATCGCTTCGATCTTGCCAGGGTCGTTCATCAACGCGTCGTAGCGCTCGCGCATGGGTGCCAATTCGCGGTCAACGCGCTCAAACAACACTTGCTTGGCATCGGCCCAGCTGATGCCATCGGCATAGGCTTGACGCAACGCGGTACTCTCAGTCTCACTAGCGAAGGCCTGGTAGATTTGATAGAGCGCTGAGCCTTCCACCTCTTTGGGCTCGCCCGGAGCGCGCGAATCGGTGACGATGCCCGCAATCAATTTCTTCAACTCTTTGGCTGACGCAAACATCGGAATCGTGTTGTCGTAGCTCTTGCTCATTTTTCGGCCATCCAGGCCGGGCAGGGTGGCGACAGATTCTTCAATCGCGGCTTCGGGCAAGGTGAAATTGTCGCCATAGCGATGGTTGAAACTGCTCGCAATATCGCGCGCGATTTCAATGTGCTGCACCTGGTCGCGGCCCACGGGCACATGGTGGGCGTTGAACATCAAAATGTCCGCCGCCATCAGCACCGGGTACATGAAGAGGCCTGCGGAAACGTCCGCATCGGTGTCAACACCAGCGGCTAGGTTTTTGTCGACCTGCGCCTTGTAGGCATGTGCGCGGTTTAGCGCGCCTTTGCCCGTCACGCAGGTCAAGAGCCACGTCAACTCCGGGATTTCAGGGATGTCAGACTGGCGATAAAAGGTCACGCGCTCGGGGTCTAACCCGGCGGCCAGCCAGCTTGCGGCGATCTCCAGCGTGGAGCGTTGAATGCGCGCCGGCTCGTCGATTTTGATCAGCGCGTGGTAGTCAGCCAGGAAGTAAAAACTCTCCACGTCGGCGCGTTTGCTCGCCTGCACGGACGGGCGGATGGAACCCACGTAGTTGCCCAAGTGGGGCGTGCCGGAGGGGGTGATGCCGGTGAGGAAGCGAACGGGTTTCATGATCACAACAAGTTCAAATTTTCAGCGGGCGATCCACGCGAGGGGTGCCAGCACAATGTCCAGGAAGCCGAAGGTCAGCCCCATCAGTGGCCGCATCCAGATGGCGCTGACAATGCCTGCCACCACCAGCGCCATCACGATGAAAAAGCCCCACGGTTCGATGCGTGACACCAGCTCGGCCGGTTTGTACGGCAGCAGGCCAACCAGAATGCGCCCACCATCTAAGGGCGGCAGTGGGAACAGGTTGAACACA
This sequence comes from Rhodoferax sp., assembly GCA_031416395.1. GTDB lineage: Bacteria > Pseudomonadota > Gammaproteobacteria > Burkholderiales > Burkholderiaceae_C > JANYCG01. The sequence continues at coordinate 10,208 of JANOTO010000154.1, forward strand.
AACATCACGACGTTGACCAGCATGCCGCCTTGGCACATTTTGATGAAGAACGGCTCGGTCAGGCCCATGCCCAGTAG
>JANOTO010000155.1:0-6333 GCA_031416395.1 Rhodoferax sp.
TCAACGGCTGCGAACTGCCGCACAAAGGGAAATATCGCAGCATCCGCGAGCGCCAGCGATCTGCCGAACAGAAAGGCGTTGCCGAGGAAGCCGTTGGCGGTCAACCGGTGCTCCCATTGCGCCAGGAGGTCTGCCGCCAACGCACCCGGCGGCTCCCGCGCTGCCGGCGTGCGGGCATATTTGTAGGCGTCCAGCGCCTGCTTGAACGGGCCGTCACATTGCGCGATGAGCGCCAGCATATCGTTCATGTCGCCTTGTTCAGGCTGCAACCAGCTTTGCGGGTCACATCGATTCAGCGCCCACAGCATGATGTCCAGACTTTCATCAATCACCTGACCGTTTGGCAGAATCAGCACGGGTACCGTGCCCTTGGGCGAGGCGGCCAGCATGGCGGCGGGTTTATCGCACAGCAGGATTTCACGGTGCTCGACCACCTGGGCGCTTATCGCCAAAGCCATGCGCGCACGCATGGCATAGGGGCAGCGGCGAAAGCTGTAGAGGATGGGCAGCGCGGAGGTCACTGATGCGATTTCATGGACACCTTTGCGGGCATCTTCGCGCCGACGTGCGCGGTGCCGCGGTGCCGCGCCAGCTCCACCTGGCGCTGGCGCTCGGCAAAGCCTTTTTTCTGCGTGGGCGTTTTCGCGTCAAAGCAATTAGGACAACTGATGCCTTTTTCGTAAAACGGCGAGGCCCGCTGCTCGTCGCCCACCGGGTGGCGGCACGAGCGGCACAGCTCCAGCGTGCCGACCTGCAGGCCGTGGCCGACGGAGACGCGCTCATCGAATACAAAGCATTCGCCCTGCCACAGGCTGTCTTTTGGCGGCACGGTTTCCAGGTATTTCAGGATGCCGCCTTCGAGGTGGTAGACCTCGTCAAACCCCTGCATGCGTAGCAGCGCGGTCGACTTTTCGCAGCGGATGCCGCCCGTGCAAAACATGGCGACCTTGGGTTTTTTCGGCCCGTCTGCGCTCAACACACCACCGCCCTGCTCCTGGGCGGCCACCCAGTCGGGCAAATCGGCAAAGGTTTTGATGTTCGGGTCGACCGCGCCTTTGAAGCTGCCAATCTGCACCTCGTAGTCATTTCGCGTATCGACCACCACCACATCGGGGTCGCTGATCAGCGCGTTCCAGTCTTGCGGTTTGACGTAGGTGCCCGCCATTCGCGTGGGGCTGACGCCCTCCACGCCCAGGGTAACGATCTCTTTCTTGATGCGAACCTTCATCCTCAGAAATGGCGGCTCATCAGCCCACGACTCCTTGTGCGACAGGTCGGCCAATCGCGCATCCGCACGCAAATGCGCTAGCACCGCATGCACGCCTGCGGGCAGCCCGGCGATGGTGCCGTTGATGCCTTCGGTGGCTAGCAGCAGGGTACCTTTGACGTTGTTGGCATCGCACACGGCTTGCAGCCCGGGTTTCAGGTCGGCACAGTCGGGCAGCTCGACAAATTTATAGAGGGCGGCGGTCAGGTAACGGGACATCCCCAAATTGTCCCTCATTGCAAACTTTAAAGCGGCAAAACCTGCTTGAGGTCAGGTGCGCGCAGCCACGCGGCAAACTCATCGGCCAACTGCTGGCTGGCGCGGGTTGCCGTCGTCCAGGCTTTGACGCGGCCTGCGAGATCGTTCCCATAGTGGGTGAAGTCGTTGCGGTCTGGCAGCTTGCCGTTGGGTAGGGTTTTGACCCACTCTGTGTTCGGGGCCAGCAGAACCACGTTGTCCAGGCAATGCGTGGCCTTGTGTCGCCATTTCAGACTTTTGTCGAGCCAGCCTGGGACGACAGCTTTTTGGAAGTGCGGATACAGCACCAATTTTTGTGCCGCATTGGCGTAATTCAAATGCAAGTGATAGTCGGTGATGCCACCATCCCAATACGCGCCGGGCGGCGCGCCGGGGATATTGCGCACCGACTGCAGCACAAAGGGAATCGAGCAACTCGCCTGCAACGCTGGCATGAAGTTGGCCTGCGTCAGGTTGACATTGCGGGTGCGGTAGTCGTGGGTTGAAAACGGCAGCGCGGCATTCTGGCTCGAGAAAACCACCCGCTCCAGCCACGCGCCCATGGCTTTGCGGTGCACGGTGTTGGTCAAAAACGCGCCGAGGTAACCCAGCGGTGTACGCAGCCTGTCTTCACGGCTCAAAATGTGGCGGCCGCGCGAGGTGATGATGTGCAGGCGCAAGCTCGGATGGCTCAACACTTCATCGATGCGCCCGCCGTAAAAGTCCGCCAGACTTTGGCCGAAACGCTCGCTGACGTGTTGGGCAGAAACGCGCTTTTGCCCCGGTGCCAGCTCGTAATGCTGATGAATGTAGTCGTGCTCCAGCCGCTTGAAGGCTTGCAGCGGTTGTCCTGAAGGGTCGGTCAAGCACGCTGTCGCCATACGCCACGCACCGATGGAGGCACCCACCAGGTGGATTTCATGCGTTGAGGCGGCCAGCCAGTCCCCAAAGATAAAACGATCCAGTGGCCCGAGGATCAGACCTTTGGGGCCACCGGCGGCACCGGGGATCACACCTACATCGCTGGGCTGCAGGCCGCTTTTTTCGATATGCGCGCGGGCCACTGGGCCGGCGTAAATTGACAGTGCGGGCATCGAATGCGCGGCCATGGTGCCGTGCAGAATCACCGAAAGCGCTGGCCCTGCACCTGGGCTGACCAGTCGATTGGGTCTTGCTGCAGCACCATATCGATGTCCAGCTTCATGATGTCTCCCACCTCGCCCGGGAACGTCACGGCCAGTCCGCGCTGGTCCAGGCCGGCATCCTTCGCCCGGGCGCGCCAGGTGGCGAGGTGAATCACCGCGGCCAGCGGCTCGAAAACATCTTTCTCGAATGGGCGACCCTGGTGCTCCAGCGCATCCACGATGGGTTGCGGGAACTGCCATTGGCGCGCGTAGCCTGCACCCACGTGGCCGTAGTCGAACCCAAAGGTCTGCATTTCGAGCTCGCTGCGACGCAGGGCCAGAGGCAGACTTCCCTTGTTGAGAACGGCGACTTTTTCGGGCATGGCAAGGTGTATGGCGAGTTCGCCCACCGCATGAATCAGTCCGCAGGTGAAAGCGGCCTGCGGGTTTTGCCGAACCACACCTGCCAATGATCGCGAGATCTTGGCAACATCCAGGCTGTAGCGCCAGAAGTGCTGAAGGTTGATCCCCGCCACTGATTTGAATGAGCTGGCCCCAGCCGCATTGGCGGTCACAGCGCGCACATGCTTCAAGCCCAGAATCGCCAGCGACTCTGAGACGCTGTTGATCGTGTACGCCAGCTTGTGTTTATCTGAGTTGGAAATTTGCAGCAGGCGCGTGGTCAGCGCCGGGTCTGTGCTGATCAACTGCGAGACTTTCATCAGATCAGGCTCATCCTTGTCCAGCTCGCTCAGCAGAAGCGCCACGACGCGCGGAATGCTGGGCAAAATGAATTGCGATGCCAAAAGAACCTTCAACTCCATCTGCCTATCTTCCCATCGGATTGCGCAAAAGCTGATTATGTCTCTGTATTGCGATCATCCCATCAGCGCTTGAGCTTGGCAAAGGCGCTGGCCATCGAAGTGGATGCTGCCGCGGGCGTTCCCTGTGCCGCGCGCACACCATGGCCATTGCCTGCGCCGTTGTGTCTTGGCGAATGGGCTGGCTGAAATCGGTTGTCGCCCGCGCTATCGCGCCGTGCAGGGGGTGCACCGAGCTTCATGGTGAGCGCAATGCGCTTGCGGGCCACATCCACTTCCACCACCTGCACTTTGACGATGTCGCCCGTCTTCACCACCTCCCGCGCGTCGGTCACAAACTTGTGGCTGAGCTGGCTCACGTGCACCAGGCCGTCTTGGTGAACCCCCAGGTCAATGAACGCTCCAAAAGCCGCCACATTGCTCACCGTGCCTTCCAGCACCATGCCTTCTTTGAGATCTTTGATGTCTTCCACGCCATCGTTGAAGCGCGCCACCTTGAAGTCAGGCCGGGGGTCGCGGCCCGGCTTCTCCAGCTCTTTCAAAATATCTTTGACGGTGATCACGCCAAACTGCGCGTTGGCAAAAAGCTCGGGGCGAAGCGTTTTGAGCATATCGGCGCGGCCCATCAGGCTGGCGACGGGCTGGCCGGTTTTAACGATGATTTGCTCCACCACTGGGTACGTTTCCGGGTGAACCCCCGTCATATCCAGCGGATTGTCGCCACCGCGTATGCGCAAAAAACCCGCACTTTGCTCAAAGGTTTTCGCACCCAAGCCTGCCACATCAAGAAGCTGCTGGCGGGTCTTAAACGCGCCATTCGCCTCACGCCAGCGCACCACCGCCTTGGCGACGCCCGCACTCAAGCCCGACACATGTGACAACAAGGGCACACTGGCGGTATTCAAGTCCACGCCGACCGAGTTCACGCAGTCTTCCACGACAGTTTGCAGGCTCTTTGCCAGCTCGCTTTGGTTCACGTCGTGCTGGTACTGGCCTACGCCGATGGATTTGGGGTCGATCTTGACCAGCTCGGCCAGCGGGTCTTGCAAGCGACGTGCAATGCTTGCCGCACCGCGCAGGCTTACATCCACATCGGGCATCTCTTGGGAGGCAAACTCGCTGGCCGAATAAACGGAAGCACCAGCCTCGCTCACCACCACTTTTTCAACCAGCCGGTCAGAGCTTTTGGCCAGTTGTTTGATTAAATCGCCCGCCAGCTTGTCGGTCTCGCGGCTGGCCGTGCCGTTGCCAATCGCAATCAGGTTCACGCCATGCTTCTCGCACAGCTTGCCCAGCGCAAACAACGAGCCCTCCCAGTCTTTGCGCGGCTCGTGCGGGTAGACCACGGTTGTATCGACCAGCTTGCCCGTGCCGTCCACCACGGCCACCTTCACGCCAGTGCGGATACCGGGGTCCAGGCCCAGCACCACGCGCGGGCCAGCGGGAGCGGCCAGCAGCAGGTCGCGCAGGTTGTCGGCAAACACCTTGATCGCCACTTTTTCAGCATCTTCGCGCAGGCGCGAGAACAGGTCGCGCTCGGTGGACAGGCTCAGCTTCACCCGCCATGTCCACGCCACGCATTTGCGGATCAGATCATCACTGGCGCGAGCCGCGTGGCTCCAGCCCAAAAACAAGGCGATGCGGGCCTCGGCCAACGACACAGCCGGTTTGCCTGAACTCTTGGCGTCCCCAGCGCTTTCTGGCTCGGCCAGCACCAGTTTGGCTTCCAGAATGTCCAGCGCCCGACCCCGGAACACGGCCAACGCGCGATGGGAGGGTACGCGGCCAATCGGCTCGTCGTAGTCAAAATAATCGCGAAACTTGGCCGTATCGGCATTGTTTTCGTCTTTGCCCGCCATCAGCGTGGCACGAAACAGGCCTTCTTGCCATAGCCATTCACGCAAAGCCTGCACCAGCGACGGGTTCTCGGCCCAGCGTTCACTCAAAATGTCGCGCACGCCATCCAGCACGGCGGCGATGGTGGAGAAGTCGGTCTGCTTGTCCTCACCCTCCACCACCGGTTTGAGTGGCACCACATAGGCTTGAGCCTCCTCGTTCGGCACCAATGCCGGGTCGGCAAACAAAGCATCTGCGAGTGGCTCGAGACCCGCCTCACGCGCCAGTTGCCCCTTGGTGCGGCGCTTGAGCTTGAACGGCAGGTACAAGTCTTCCAACGCCTGCTTGGTTGCCGCGTCATTCAACTGAACCAGCAAGGCGGGTGTCATCTTGCCCTGCTCTTCGATAGCGGATGCAACCACTTCACGGCGCGCCTGCAACTCGCGCAAATAGCCCAGGCGAGCCTCCAGCTCGCGCAGTTGAATGTCGTCCAGCCCGTCGGTCACTTCTTTGCGATAGCGGGCAATAAAAGGCACCGTGGCCCCGCTGTCCAGCAATTCCACCGCAGACTGAACCTGCTTGACCTGAACGCGAATTTCCTGCGCGAGTTGAGTAACGATCTGGAGGTTGATTTGGGAGATGTTTTTTTGCATGGATGTAAGAAACGCTCGAAAATTTGCGACTCAACGCGCATCGCGGACTTAGCTGCGCTGTCGGCGGAGGGCGCGAGTTTGCCACAAGCGCTGGGGGTATCTGGGCATGGTCATTGAGGAAAGGCGTTCTGACGATGAAATCGACAATTCCAAAGGCGGTTGGTGTCGCCTTTTTGCTGGTTCAACTCATCCTTGCGCCGATATCGGCGTCTGAGCTGTGTACCGCTCAGTCCGGGCCTATGCGGGCGACAGTCCTTGAACTTTACACCTCCGAAGGGTGTAGCTCATGCCCACCCGCCGATCAATGGCTTTCAACTTTAAAAGCATCTCAAGCGACCACCGGTGCCGTTATTCAGGCCTTCCACGTAGGTTATTGGGATTACATCGGCTGGGTC
>JANOTO010000156.1:0-14302 GCA_031416395.1 Rhodoferax sp.
GGCACATGCACGCTAACAGGCACAAGCCCGCGCGCGTACACGTAGTCCAGTTGCACCAGTGGCAAGCGCGATGGATAGGTCGGAAAGCGGCCTTCCTGAAACGCGGCCAGCTTCATGGTGGCCAGCGCGCGTTGCGTTGAACGACCCCAATCATTGAAGTCGCCCGCGATGATCAGCGGAGCAGATGGCGGCACTTCGCGCTCTATAAACCGCAACACCTGCGCGATCTGGCGCAGGCGGCTGGCGTGGATCAACCCCAAGTGCAGCACCACCACGTGGATGTTCACGCCATGAAAAACGACCTCTGAATGCAGCAGGCCACGTTGCTCGAAGCGGTGGTCTGACATGTCTTCATGCTGATGCGCCACCACCGGCCAGCGCGAGAGCATTGCATTGCCGTGCTCGCCATGGCGTGTGACCGCGTTAGTGCGGTAGACCGCCTCGTAGCCCTCGGGGGCCAGGAAGTCGGCTTGCTCCAACTCCGGCCATTGGGTGAAGTACGTGGCCTGACGCCGATGCAGCTTGCGCACCTCTTGCAGGCAGACAACATCCGCGTCAAGCTGCTCAACCGCATGCCCGAGGTTGTGAATCTCCAGGCGCTTGCGCGGCCCAATGCCCTGTACACCCTTGTGGATGTTGTAGGTGGCGACGCGAAGCGTATCGGGGGGATGGGTCATGGATCAATCAATTGCGGACAAATCTGGGCAGCATGAGTATCGCCTCTGCGTTGGAAGGCGAAAAACACTGAAGTGCTGCGTCTCTCCATGGCAACCACTTGAACGCAGTATGCTCGCGCGGATTGAGCGTGATACCTATCCCTGGAGGAACCTGCAGGCCGAACAGATGTTCGGTGTTGCGCGTTACGCCTGGTGCGTAGCGGTGCCGCCAACGCGGGTAGATGTCGTACACGTTTTCAAGTTGCCAGTCCAAAAGCGCGTCTTCCAGCGAAGAGCCCACGCCGCAGTCGATACCCGTTTCTTCAAAAACTTCGCGCTGCGCCGTGTCGCGAAAATCTTCACCCAGTGCGTCCTTGCTACCAGTGACGGATTGCCAGAACGCTGGGCCGTTGACCTGCACGTCAGCCCGTTTGATCAACAGCACATCCATTCCAGCCGTATAGATGACAACCAGGACGGACTGGGGGATTTTGTAATGCGCTGGGTCAGACACCAGAGGTAACGACATCCAGCGCTGCCAAAATTTCCGCACCGTAGCCCGCAATAGAAGTCACGGGCCTGCCCAAACTTCGCGATGCCAAGGGTGATGCCAAATGCGGCATCAGACTCAGTGTCGCCCCTTCAATTTCAATCTTCGGGCAAAGGTTGACTGGCAGCTTTCCTGTTTTCGTTTGCTCTCGTGCCAACGGCACCACCAAGCGAGTTGGCAGCCGATCAATCAACGCGCTTTGGATATCGACAACGTAGGGGACAAACTTCGTCGTGTTGGGTTGCGGGTTCACATAAACATCGAACTGAGCCATCAAGCCGGCTCCTGCCAACTCACCAGCCCTTCGCTCCAGATACCGTGCTTCTCGAATATCTCATTTTGCATGTCCACCCAGTCTTTGTATTCCTCGTAAAAGCGCTTGCCCGGATCTTTGACGTTGGCGGCACCTTGGCTCTGGGCTACGAGTGCGTCGTAGTCCTGCGCAGACATCAACACGCTGTGCCTGCGACCCGACTTTTCGATCGTCACCACCTCGCGCTGACAATGCACCAATAGCTGTCCAAAACGATTTTTTGCTTCCGTTGCGGTGACTTGCATAACCTGGACCTCCATAAGAGTATTGGCTATTTTAGCCATTTCATGTTACCCGTCGCTGGTATGACCACAAAAAAGGGTGCTGAACCAGCACCCTTTTTAACTCAGCCTTCCCAAAGCTCAAGCGGCTTTAATCGCTTCCACACCGCGCAGCTTAATGTGCAATTCCTTCAACTGCTTCTCGTCCACAGGAGAAGGCGCTTGCGTCAGCAGGCATTGCGCCCGCTGGGTTTTGGGGAACGCGATCACGTCACGGATGGATTCGGCACCAGTCATCATGGTCACGATGCGATCCAGACCAAAGGCCAGCCCACCGTGGGGTGGCGCACCGTATTGCAGAGCGTCAAGCAAAAAGCCAAATTTTTCCTGCGCTTCTTCAGGAGAAATTTTGAGTGCATCAAAGACTTTTTGCTGCACATCCGCGCGGTGTATACGCACCGAGCCGCCGCCCATTTCCCAGCCGTTCAAGACCATGTCGTAGCCCTTGGAGATGCACTTCTCGGGCGCAGTGACCATCCAGTCTTCATGGCCGTCTTTGGGTGCGGTGAAGGGGTGGTGCGTTGCGGTGTAGCGCTGGGCTTCTTCATCGTAATCGAACATCGGAAAGTCGACCACCCACAGTGGGCGCCAGCCTTTTTCGAACAGGCCGTTTTTCTTGCCAAACGCACTGTGGCCAATTTTGACGCGAAGCGCCCCAATGGCATCGTTGACGATTTTTTCCTTGTCAGCTCCAAAGAAAATCAAGTCGCCGTTTTGTGCACCGGTGCGCTCCAGCACTGCTTTCAACGCTGCGTCGTGAATGTTCTTAACGATGGGACTTTGCATGCCCTCGCGGCCACCCGCAAGATCATTGACCTTGATATAGGCCAAGCCTTTGGCACCGTAAATCTTGACGAACTCGGCATAGGCATCAATATCACCCCGACTCAAGCCGCCCACCTCAAGCGCCCCGCCCGGCACGCGCAGCGCCACAACGCGGCCACCCTTCATGTTGGCGGCTCCGGCGAAGACCTTGAAGTCAACGTCTTTCATGACATCGGTGACCTCGGCAAACTTGAGCTTCACGCGCAAGTCCGGCTTGTCAGAGCCGTAGACATGCATGGCTTCCTGGTAGGTCATCACTGGGAACTCGCCCAAGTCGACCTGAATCGCGTTCTTGAACACCGTGGTGATCATGCCCTGGAACATCGCGCGGATTTCTTCTTCTTCAAGGAACGAGGTCTCGATATCAATCTGCGTGAACTCGGGCTGGCGATCAGCGCGCAAGTCTTCATCGCGGAAGCACTTGGTGATCTGGTAATAGCGATCAAAGCCCGCCACCATCAGCAACTGCTTGAAGAGCTGCGGGCTTTGCGGCAGCGCAAAAAACATGCCGTCATGCACGCGGCTGGGCACCAGGTAGTCACGCGCGCCTTCGGGGGTGGACTTGGTGAGCATCGGCGTTTCGATATCGACAAAACCATTCGCGTCGAGAAACTTGCGCACTTCCATCGACACGCGGTAGCGCAGCATCAGGTTGTTTTGCATGTACGGGCGGCGCAGGTCGAGCACGCGGTGCGTGAGGCGCGTGGTCTCGCTCAGGTTTTCGTCGTCAAGCTGGAAAGGTGGCGTGACCGAGGGATTGAGCACGTTGAGCTCATGGCAAAGCACTTCGATTTTGCCGCTCTTGAGGTTGTCATTCACGGTACCTTCAGGTCGCGCACGCACGAGGCCCTTGATCTGCACGCAAAACTCGTTGCGCAAGCCTTCCGCAGTTTTGAACATCTCGGCACGGTCTGGGTCACAAACCACCTGCACATAACCTTCGCGGTCTCGCAGATCAACAAAAATCACGCCACCATGGTCGCGTCGGCGATTGACCCAGCCACACAGGGAAACAGTTTGGCCCATCAGGGCTTCGGTCACCAGACCGCAATAGTGGGAACGCATTGCCATATATTTCTCGCTTGATTTTTCGCTTGACTACTTGCTGGGTTACTTGCTGGATTACCGACTTGGTGACAAAAATTAACAGCTCGCAAAATCTACTTATTTACCGAGTGTTGCCACGTGCGCCTCAGGCACCACAACACCCATCGAGACAATGTATTTAAGCGCTTCGTCCACGCTCATTTTGAGTTCGATGCAGTCGCTGGTTTTCGCCATCACGAAATAGCCACCAGTCGGGTTCGGCGTGGTGGGCACATAGAGGCTGAGGTAATCGCCGTTCAGGTAGTTGGCAGCATCACCACCGGGTGTACCTGTCACAAAAGCGATGGTGTACAGGCCTTCACGCGGCCACTGCACCAAAACCGCTTTGCGAAAGGCGTTGCCGGACTCGGAGAACAAGGTGTCTGACACCTGCTTGACACCCGAGTAGATTGACCGCACCACCGGGATGCGGTTAAGCAAAGCGTGCCACCAGTTAACCAGCTTATTGCCGAAAAAGTTGCTGGCAGTGGCCCCGAGCACCAGCAGAATGCCGATGGCCAGCAGCACGCCAAAACCGGGAATGTGAAAACCCAGCAGCTTGTCAGGGTGCCATCTGGATGGCAGGATCAGCAGGGTCTGGTCCAGCGTGCTGACAATCCACTCCAACACCCAGACAGTGATGGCGATGGGCACCACCACCAACAAACCTGCCAAAAGCCATTTGCGAAACGATTGCATGACGAACTCGACTTAACTGAAACTTTAGCTTGATGCGGCGGGTGTGGCGCTGGACGACGGCTTGGTCGGTGCCGGGGTATCCGGCTTGGCGACCGCTTTTACTTCAGCGGCGGGCGCTGATTTTGTCTCGATTTTGTTGTCTGCCTTGGGCGCCGAGGCGCTGCTGTCAGCGCTGGCGTCGGCCTTGCCCATATTCGTGGCGTTGACGGATTCAGGCACAGCGTCCGATTTGTCGCCCGATGCCGCACCAGTGGCTCCGCCTTTGAAATCAGTCACATACCAGCCGGAACCTTTGAGCTGAAAACCCGCCGCCGTGAGCTGTTTTTTGAACGTGCTGGCACCGCAGGCAGGGCAGTCGGTCAACAGCGGGTCCGACATCTTTTGCAAAACGTCTTTGGCGTGGCCGCAAGAATCACATTTGTACGCGTAAATTGGCATGGCTTGATGGGTCTGTTCGGGGACTCTTTGGGGGAGGTTACGCAGGAAATTACACAGATTGCGTAACGTTGTCTTTACGAGTCGCAAAGCCTTCCATTATAAGGCGGCAGTCAAAAAGCCGCGTCAGAACAGACGAATGCGCACCACAAACTGCATAACGATCAAACCCAGCACAAAACCAACCACGGCATACAGCAGGGCTTGCAGCAACTTGTTGGTGCGTTTTTGCTCGGCCAGTAGCTCCTCAATCTGGCGCTGCTGGCTGCCGGGGCGCTGTTTTAAAAAGTCGTGCATCAGGCGCGGCAACTCGGGCAGCAGGGTGGCATAGCGCGGTGCCTGATCTTTGAGCTGATTGAGCAGTTTTTGCGGGCCGACCTGCTCAATCATCCATTTTTCCAAGAACGGTTTAGCGCTGTTCCACAAATCCAGCTCCGGGTCGAGGTCGCGGCCCAAGCCTTCGATATTGAGGAGAGTTTTTTGCAGCAACACCAACTGCGGTTGAATTTCGACCTGAAAGCGCCGCGAGGTCTGAAACAGGCGCATCAGCACCAGACCGAGTGAAATTTCTTTCAACGGGCGGTCAAAGAACGGCTCGCACACGCTGCGGATGGCGCTTTCCAGCTCATCGACCCGCGTGCCTGAGGGCACCCAGCCGGATTCAATATGCAGCTCGGCCACGCGCTTGTAATCGCGCCGGAAGAAGGCGGTGAAGTTTTGAGCGAGGTACTCTTTGTCGACCTCGGTCAAGGTGCCAACAATGCCAAAGTCCAGCGAGATGTAGCGCCCGAAGGTCGCCGGGGCAATGCTGACCTGAATATTGCCAGGGTGCATGTCGGCATGAAAAAAGCCGTCGCGAAACACTTGGGTGAAAAACAGCGTGACACCATCGCGCGCGAGCTTGGGGATGTCCACGCCCGCCTCGCGCAACTTCGCCACTTGGCTGATCGGCACACCGTGCATACGCTCCATCACGATGACGTTGGTGGTGCAAAAATCCCAATACATCTCGGGGATCAACACCAAATCCAACCCGGCCATGTTGCGCCGCAGCTGAGCGGCGCTTGATGCCTCACGCACCAGATCCAGCTCGTCGTGCAGGTATTTGTCGAACTCTGCCACCACCTCTTTGGGCTTCAAGCGTTTGCCGTCTGCGGACAGGCCATCGACCCAACCCGCCATCATGCGCATCAGGCTCAAATCCTGTTCGATGGCACCCAGCATGCCGGGTCGCAATACTTTGACAGCCACTTCGCGCTCGACGCCCTGGCGATCCAGCAGCGTGGCGAAGTGAACCTGCGCAATAGAAGCGCTGGCAATGGGCTCGCGCTCAAACGACGAAAAAATCTGGTTGACGGGTTTACCCAAAGCACGTTCGATGATGGCCACGGCGAGATCTGAGCCAAATGGCGGCACGCGGTCTTGCAGGCGTGCCAGCTCATCGGCAATGTCAATCGGCATCAGGTCGCGCCGGGTGGACAGAACTTGGCCAAACTTCACAAAAATCGGCCCCAGCCGCTCCAGCGCCTCCCGCAGACGCTGACCACGCGGGGCATCCAACCGCCGACCAAAGGACACGACGCGAGCGATCATGGTCAGCCACGGTTTTTGAAAGCTGGTCAGTACCAGCTCGTCCAAGCCGTAGCGCAGCACGATCCAGATGATGAACGCGCCCCGATAAAGGCGCGTCATAGGTGGCGCGTCATGTTTTTGCGTTGTCTGACGAGGTGGCGCGGCGGGGCGCGGCGAATTTGGCCACTGCTTCGCGCATCCGGTTGACGAATTGTGTGAGTGTGCGCGCGGGTACGTCGCCTATGATGCGCGCCAAATCGTCCTCAATGTCCCACCGCACATGCTCGGCCAACCAGTTCACTTCAGCGGCCAATTGAACGTCGCCTTCGATGCGAACGGTGGGTTTGTCGCCATTGAGCAAGGCCAAGGCAATGTCCAGCGGAGATTCTTGGGTGAGACCCAGCGTTAAATCCGGCGTGGCATTCTCATCGGCAACATCCAGCAACCCGGCGGGAGTTGCGACCAACTTCAAATCGACAAAGCGCCAATTGATCAGCACCACACGGCCTTTTTGCCGAGCCAAGCGGCTGGTGGCTTCGGGCTCTTGCATCAGGACATGGTTGAGCAACAGCACGATGCGCCCGCGCACCTCGGCAATGACCCAATCGGGCGGTGCAAATTTGGGCGAAGATTCTGAGCCTGATGCGGATGACCGTGTGCCGATCAAACTCTCAAGCCATGAAAAAGGGGACTGTGTTGCCATAGTCCCCGATTCTAGATTGGCTGACGCAAGGCCAGCAGACTCAAAGGGTTAACCGAGGTTAACCCTGTTGGATCTATTGAAGTGCCTGCACGCCAGCAACCAGCCAGCCGCTGCTACCGCTCTTAGGCTTGGTCATGTTCCACACCTCGCGGAACGGGCTCGGGCCTGAGGATGGCTCTTCACGAATCATGCCCGAGAACTCGACGCTGGCCATGTAATCGTTGCCCAGGTCTTCAATGCCCAAGAGCTTGGCATCAATCATCACCACGTCGGTCTGGTTGACCGGGCCGCCGGTGTGAACTTCGCGCTCGTCGAGCTGGGTTTGGATCTCTTTAAGCATGGTGTCCGTCATCATCACGCGCAGCGCGCCGATGTCTGATTTGTCCCAGGCGGCTTGCAGCGTCACGAAGTTGGACTTGGCTGCATTGAGGAAATTCTCAGAATCAAAATCGGCCGGAATGCTCCAGTTCAACATATTGGTGAGGCCCGCACCAATCATCGAGCCTGAGGACTGCAGCCGATTGTCCAGCGCGCCGGTATTGGTGCGCTCAAAGGGCCGCGCCGAAGAATCATTACCGACGTTTTCAGGGTTGTAGGGCTTCGGCGTGGACACTGGCGCGCTACCTGCACCGGCACCTTGAAACGCAAACGGAGAGTTTGACGCGGCCGCGTTGCCTTGATTGTTGGCCGCAGCGCGCCTGCGCATGAACCAACCCACCGCCATCATGATCGCCAAGGCCAACAGGCCAAACATCAGGATATTGCCAAACGCCTCGCCCAGCCCCAGACTGCTGGCCAACCAGGCCAGGCCCAAGCCTGCGGCTAATCCGCCCAGCATTGCACCCCAAGGTTTCTTGGGAGCGGCTGCGGCAGCAGCACCGGCCGCACCGGGGGATGCTGGCGTCGCGTTAGCAGGTGCAGCGTCACGTTTGGTGACATTGCTGGACTGCTGGCCAACCGACTTGCCACCGCCCATGCGTTTAGCCGCCTCGGCATTGAAGCCGGTCAGCGCCAGAGTGGCCGCCAAGACCAGGCTCGCCAGACTAAAACCATTCTTCAAGCTCCAAAATTTCATATTGCCTCCAGAATATTTACCCAAACCTTTTACCCAAAACTTCTACCCAGACCTGTCAACACTTGATGCCAACGTGCAACGCGACCAGCCCGCCTGTCAGGTTGTGAAAATCAACGTGACCAAAGCCACTTTGCTTCATCATCTCCTTCAACTCCGCTTGGCTAGGATGCATGCGAATTGATTCTGCCAGATAGCGATAACTTGCATCATCACCGGCCACCCATTTCCCTAGCAATGGTAATACTTTGAAGGAGTACCAGTCATAGGGTTTTTCCAGCGGTTTGGCTACTTTGGAGAATTCCAGCACCAAGAGCTTGCCGCCGGGCTTGATCACGCGGTTCATCTCGCGCAAAGCAGCGTCTTTGTGCGTCATGTTGCGCAGGCCAAACGCGACGCTCACTACATCAAAATGATCGTTGGGGAACGGCAACTTTTCCGCATCACACACCAGCGTCGGCAGGCTAACCCCAGCATCGAGCAAGCGGCTTCGGCCCGTGCTCAGCATCGCCTCATTGATGTCGGTGTGAACAACGCGGCCGGACTTGCCGACTTTTTTGGAGAACGCCAGCGCCAAGTCCCCGGTGCCGCCCGCGATGTCCAGCACTTGATAGCCCTCACGCACGTTGGCCACCAGCACGGTGTAGGCCTTCCAGGCGCGGTGCAGGCCCATCGACATCAGGTCGTTCATGATGTCGTATTTGGGTGCGACCGAGTCAAACACGCCACGCACGCGGGCTGCCTTGGCGCTTTCGTCAACCGTGTCAAAACCGAAGTGGGTGGATTTCATGAAAATCTCGAAATATTAACCTGGAGGTTAATTTGTGATCTTAAAATGCAAAAAAACACCAAATTCATAACTTTTTAATGCTCTAGCTCTCGTATCAATTGCATAATAAGCTATATATTTAGTAGCACAAAATCCTAAACCGTCCATTTAAGATCAATGACTTGCGCAGGCGCTGCCTGACTTTTCAAGCATCGGCGCGTCTCGGCTAACACCTGCCGCCTGCAAGCGAGCGTTGTAGTCAGCCCAGAGCTTTTCCTGCTGCGAGCCGAGAAAATACAAATAGTCCCAGGAGAAAATCCCGGTGTCGTGCCCATCTGAAAACGAAGGCTGCACGGCGTAGTTGCCGATGGGTGCCAAGTTCGATAGGCCGACTTCACGCTTGCCAGTTTGCAGCACTTCCTGGCCTGGGCCATGGCCTTGCACCTCGGCCGACGGCGAGTAAACGCGCATCAACTCAAACGGGATGCGGAAGTTTTTTCCGTCAGAAAAACTCACTTCCAGTACTTTGGACTGGCTGTGAACGATCAAGTCTTGAGGAGCGGGCGCCCCGGTTTGCAATCCTGCCATGGTGACCTATCGGTAAGGTGAGGGGTGCAGATGATTCCGCACCTCAAGCGCGATTTTCGCTCAGATTGCGGTTTAGAACCGAGCCGAAAAATTAATGTGAAACTTACTGTCACCCGTTTGCGGAATGCCCGAATTGGGCACAAACGGCAACAGGCTGCCGCTGATGATGCGGCCATAGTCGGCAGAGACGGCAAAGCCCGCTTTGGACGAGAATCGCAAGCCCAGCCCCACGCTGCTCAGGCTGTCGCTGGAAGGCTTGGGGTTACCGTTGGGGTTGTTGTTGCTCAACCAGCCCGCATCGACAAAGCCCAGCACGCGCAAGCCCGGCACCAGCTCTTTGGTGCTGACCTCGGCGGATGCCAACACGCCGCTGTCGCCCGCAATCGGCCGCTCGCCCGCGCCGCGCACACTCGATGCGCCACCCAAGCCGAACTGTTCGCCCGAGATCAACGCATCGGCACTGTATTGAAACTGCCCGCGCACGCTCAACAACCAGCCGCCCGCAAACGAGGTGAGGTAGTTGCCCGCGCCGCGCAAAGCACGCCAGTTGGAGGTGGTGATACGGGTGTCTTCCGTGAGGTAGGCGGCCAGATTGTTGTCAGCCCCGCTGTCCAGATTGAAGGCCAAATCGGTGCTGTAGCCCCATATGGCGGCATCGCTCTCGACGCGCGCGTTAAAGCCCAGCGTGAGTGGGCGACTGCGCCGCCCGGTCTGTACCGCCACACCATTGATCTCACTGGCTTTGAACAATTTATCGTCCAGACTCACGGTGACAAAGCTGCGGTAGCCGCCACGCGGTGCCAGGTAGTGGCTGTAATTGAGACCCAGCGTCTCGCCCGCGCCGGTGCTGGAGAAATCTCCAAAATTGCCCACAACGTCAGATTGCGTCAAGCTCAAGCCCAACACGCCACCCGCGCGGTAAAACGGAATGCGGTAATTCAGCCCAAGCTGCTTGACGTCAGCGGAGCGCTCCAGCGAGGTGGTGTAGGCTCCGATGAACTGATGATCCCGGCCGAACACGTTCGCATGCCCGCCCGCGAGCGTGAGGCGGTCATTGCCCGTCGCATTGGAGCCGGTATTGGAAAGACCGAGCGAGAAGTTCCAGGGTTTGGATTCCTTGACGACGACTTTCGCGTCGATCTTGTCGGCCACCTGGCCTTCTTTGAGCGTCACTTGAACCTGCTTGCCCTGGCTTTCATTGGCAATCGCGGTCTGCACGGCAAGTGTGTTGAAGTTGGGCGCCGTGCCTTCCACCAGCGCGGGCAAGCTGGCGCGGATGTTGTCTGTCGAATACTTCGAATTACCTTCCACCGTCACCGTGCCGATCACAAACTTCACAATATTGAGAGTGAGCGTGCCCCCGACGTCCTGCGGCGGCAGTACCACGCGGTGCAGGGCAAAGCCCTTGTCGCGCAGCGCAGCTTCAAGCGCGGTCGTCGCTTTTTGCAAAGTCTCCAGCGTGGCATCAGCGCGCAAGAACGGGGCCAGCACGCGCGAGGTGTCACCGTCAACCAGCGGATTTTCACCCGTGATATTGAAGCCCTTGATGGTGAATACGGGCGTGACCTGAGCGGCCATTGCAGGAACAGGCGATTGGGCTTGTGCTTGAACGTGACAGGTTCCAAGCGCCATCAAGGCAAGCACAGTGCCCGATATCAGAGACCGCGGGATTTTATTGAACAACATGATTCTGCTTCCCTTATCGGCACTGGTTGACAGTGCGGCCACCCACGTCGCCCAACACGCTCACACGCAGCGGGTTGATGCTGCTGGGCAGTGGCGTCTGGTCAAATTCCATGAACAAGGGTGTCAGCGTGGGGCGCGAAATGCTGCCATTGGCACCCGCAAACCCGGTCTCGCCACGGCCCAGGTGCAGGGTTTCGCGGGCCGTGGTCACCTCAATGTGGCCCTCACGCACAAACACGTACAGGCCCGGCTCGTTGTCGTCGACGCTGGCAGTTTCAAATAACTGGCGCGTGTCCACAGGCACGCCGTCGGGTCGGGGCAAGCCCTCCAAGGTCGGTGCCGCCAAGGGCCGCACGCCGCCTGCACCCACCACCACGCCCTGCCCGGCTTGCAACAGCGGCAACGGTGCTTGCCCATTGGGTGTCACCTCAATCGTGCCCTGCCACGTGTAGAAGCTGCAATCCGCCTCTGCGGTGCAATCCAAATCCAGTCCCGTGCCGCGAATGCCGATGGTGGCTGTGGGTGTGGTGAAGGTGATGTTGCGGTTATTGGCCTTGCCGATCAAGCCTGTGAGCGCGCGCAACGAGCCGCGCAAGAGTGACGTCAAAAACCGCCCTTCGCCCGGATTTTTTTCATCAAACACAAAGCTGTCGATCCGAAAGCGCGAGGTGGCACCCAGGGTTAAACGGCTGTCATCGCGAAACGCCAGCACCCCGCGCGCGGCAACGCCTGTCTCAACCACATCACCCGGATAAACGCTGGCCCCGTTGACCAGCTGCCTGCGCGCGCCAGACGGCTCCACCACCACGATTGCGCCCTGCACGCCCACCAGCTTAGCACTGGCCTGCACGGCGTTGGCGCGGGGCTTTTCTAGCATGCGAGTGGACTCGGCACCGCAGTCATTGGCACACAGGCGGGCATCGAAATCCGTGCCTCGAATACCGATGGTGGCGGAGGATGTACGAATCCGCGCTGCATCAGGCGATGTCTTGGAAATCAGTCCCGTAATCGCCCGCAAGCCACCGCGCAGCAACTGCATCACAAAGCTGTTGTCTGGCGCGTTTTCCTTGAACTTGAACTGCTCAATCACGAGTTCAGAATTGGGTCGCACCGTCATGCGCGTGCCGTCGTTCAACTTCAGGATGGCCGAGGCACCGTCTGCCGTGGTAAGCCGGTCGCCCTCATTCAGCGCGACACCTCGGCCCAAAATTCGCGGCGCCTGGCTGGCGGTTTGGGCAAAGCCTGCGCCGCGTGCGAATTCGACTTCGCCTACGGGTTGGGCGGCCGTCTGCGCATAGGCCGACGTTTGCAATAGCGCCACCATCCCCACCGCCATCAGAAGACTTAGCGGCTGCATACGGTCCCCTCGTTCAGTTCGCTCAACACGGCATCGCGGTCTCGTCGTCTGACGGGCGTGCCGTCCGGGTTCGTCACCACGGCGTCCAGGGTTTGGCGGCGTTGCGCGCGGCTAAACTGATCCAGAAAAGCGACGACGGCATCTGGCGAGTTGGTGCGGGTGCGGGATTCCAACGGGTTGATCGGCGGTGTTACTCGGATCCCGTTCACGCTGTACGACACAGGCGCGCGGCTGGTGAAGGCCAGTGGGCCGTAGCTGAACGTGCCGTTGGCTGTGGCCGTTACCCCGTCCGCGCCAAAAATGGCAGCATTTTGAGTGAAGTTGTTGCCCGCTGTCATCTTCACCGCGCCGCCCGAGGCAATGGGGCCATCAATAATCATGTTGCCCGCGCTGGTTATGTTGGAAGCGGTCAGGGTCACATCGCCGCCAGCGGCAATGCCTTCGCCGCCAATCCGCAGCGGGCTGTTGGCGGTGATGTCCACGGTACCGTTAGGCACATGGATGAGACGATCGGTATTGATGGCACCCGTGTTGACCACTGTCAAATTGCCGTTCGCATTGCGAATGCCCGTGATGTTCAGCGCTGCGGTGTTGATGAGGCTGATGTTGCCATTGCCAGTGTTGGTCAACTGAACCGAGCCGATTTTGTTGGCGCTGCTGGTCAAGGCCATACCGGTGGCGGCTTCGGCCACCAAGGTCGGCGTCTCCAGCCCCGCGCTTTGGCTGATGCCCCCGACCGATGCTTTGAGTTCGACGCGGCGCGCCAAAACATCGCCCACCACCAAGTTGCCGCTGGTTTGGTTGATTGTCACATCGCGCGCAAACTGCAAGCTGCCGCCCGTCTGATTGAAGCTGCTGGCCACGTTCAAATTGCCTGCGCCCTTGAGCGTGCCCCCAGTTTGCGACAGGCTCGGCAGATTCAAATCTGACGTCACCCCAAGGCTGCTGCCCGTCATCGCCAAGGCCTGCCCGCTCGTCAACGTCTGCAAAATGGTCGGGTCAACCCCCGCGTCAAACGTCACCTGGCCCGCACTGCCGGGTAATGACACCGCCTGCACGTTGTTGCGGTCTGGCAACGCATCCCAGTTGGCCGGGTTGCTCCATAGCGTGTTGCCGCCAGCACCCGTCCAGGTGGACTGCGGGCGCTGCGTGATATTGGCTGAAGCGGCCTTCACCTCACCCGCCACCGTGTAGTTGCCTGCATCAGCGCCACCCAGCGAGACGCCGGTGATGTTGACCGTTTTGTTGTTGCCCGCGTGCCGGTCGCTGAACGCGCCGGTACCGCCAGCGAACGACACCACATCGCCACCGACGACCCCACCCAGGGCCACCCCGGTGCCGACCAGCGTGGCGGTGGCATTGCCGTCATAAACCTTGTCAATGGCTGTGATTCCCGAAACGGAGGTAATTGGTTTTCTGGTGATGTTGGCGTTGGTCGTGGCAACCGCCGACCCGGTGAAGTCGTAGTTACCCGCATCAGCGCCACTCAAGCCGATTGCTGTGAGATTGACGATTTTGTCCACCCCCGCGTTTTTGTCGGCAAACTGGCCAACCGCCGACACGCTGACTGCATCGCCACTGATCAGACCCGTCGCCTTTGCCGACTCGGTGTTCAACGTAACCGCTGTATTTGCATCGTAGACCTTGGCATTGGCACCAATGCCAGTGATTGTGGTTACGGGCGCCTTGGTGATGTTCGCCAGCGCGGTG